>NZ_VRUW01000200.1:0-1652 GCF_008039475.1 Methylobacterium sp. WL12
GGGCGTTGCCCTGCGGCGGCTGCGAGGCCGCGCCGCGGACCGGGCTGCGCGCCGGATCGGCCTTCTTGGTCGCTTCGTTCGATGCCATGGCGTCAGGAACCGGGTTTCGAGAATGACGACGGGTTCGGAAGCTCGCTCGAACGAGCCCGAACCGACAGCCGCCATCGATCTCGGAGTGCGCCCGCTCTAGCGCAAGTCGTCGGGGTTGTCGACAGCCGCGGCACGTCGCGGGAATGGGAGATGGGCAGGCGCTGGTGGCTGGAAGGCGCTGTAGACTGGCAGGAGTGGAGGGACTCGAACCCGCAACCTCCGGTTTTGGAGACCGGCGCTCTGACCAGTTGAGCTACACTCCTATCGTGTCGCCCAATGCCCGATCGGGCGCCGGGATGCAAGGCCCGGCCGGGCGGGAAATGCGTCAGCGGCCGTGATCGGCCCGCTCGGCCGCCGTCAGCGGCCGCAATCCCGCGGCGTCGGCGTGGAACAGCTCGTCGCTTCGGCCGTAGGGTCCCTTCCGCAGCCGGTCGCGCACCTCCGCGGCGAAGCCGGCGCGGGCCTTGCTGTCGGCGGGCCACGCCATGAGCAGGTCGCGCGTCGGGATCGCGACGGTGACGGCTTCCGCCTTCAACGCGCCCCGGACCCTGTCGAGATAGCTCGGCAGCATCAGGCGGGCGGCGTCGTCGTTGTCGTCCTCGCTCGTCATGACGAAGATGGGCGTGCCGTCGGCGACCGCGAGCGCGAACGCGGCGTCCCTCGAGGCCTCGGCGAGGTTGGCCGGCGCCGGAGCCTCGATGGCGATCGGGATCGCCCCGGCGCCGACGCCCCACCTGTCGAGCATCGACCGAGTCAGGTAGCGCATCCGGTCCGTCCCATCGATGACGTAGGCCACGACCAGGGTCTCGGAGAAGGTCCGCGTGGCGAGGTCCGGCACCTGCCGCAGAATTTCGCGCGGCAGAAGCTGCACCCGCAACTGCGTGCGCACCGCCGCGAGACTCGGCTCTCCGGTCGACGGCGGCGCGTTCACGGCCTTCAGCGCGGTGGCGAGGTGCGTCTCGATCAGTCGCCGGCGCGCGTCGCCGGCGAGCGGGGCGACGCGCGGATAGAGGTTGGTCAGAGCGATCGTGCTGCCGCCGAACAGGATCTGCTTCGGATCGGGGTCGGGGAGGATCTCGGCCCCGGGCAGCATCGCCCGCAGGACGGCCGCCACCTCGGCGCGGAAGCGTCCGTCGCTGAGGGCGTCCGCGCAGGCCGGGCGGATCAGGATCGCGCTCGCGGCGGCGGCGAGCAGCAGACGGCGCGTCGGCCGCGGAAACTCGATCGAGGTGTTCATTCCTGAGGATCCGCCGCAGACCACGGGCATCAAGAAAATAAACCGGATGCCTCGTGTCAAGCTCCGGGGCCGTCGCGGCTGAGGGAACGCCGATTTGAGGCGGTGACGACGGGGCTTGGACCCGATTCCACGGCCTCGGCGACGCAAAACGGCCGGCGGAGACCGCCGGCCGTGCCGAATCGCTCGCTTCGAGCGGCTTACGCGTTGATGGCGGCGACGACGCCGGCGCCGACGGTGCGTCCGCCTTCGCGGATGGCGAAGCGCAGCTTCTCCTCCATGGCCACCGGCACGATCAGCGTGACGTCCATGGTCACGTTGTCGCCCG
>NZ_VRUW01000201.1:0-1567 GCF_008039475.1 Methylobacterium sp. WL12
GGATGAGGGGGTGGGTGGGACCGAGGGGAACGTCGGTGACCGCCGGTCAGGCTCGATCGATGTCGGATCGGCCCTCAGACCATGCCGAGCGCCTGCATGTAGAGCTCGAGGATCGCTTCCTCCTCCTGGCGCTCGCTGTGGTCCTTCTTGCGCATGCGCAGGATGGTGCGGACCGCCTTCACGTCGAAGCCGCGGCCCTTCAGCTCGGCCATCACTTCCTTGATGTCGCCGGCGATGCCGCTCTTCTCCTCTTCGAGGCGCTCGATGCGCTCGATGAACGCCCGCAGCTCGTCGGCGGCCACGCCCTCGGATGATGACACGTCGCCGGGGGTCGGCATGGCATGCGCGTTCATGGTTCTCTCCTGTCCTGCCCGGTTCGTAGGGGAGTAAACTTACCGGGAGCTTAGCCGGGACCGCCCGCGCCGCCCCGTCGCGGCACGGTCAGTGCGGCTCCGCCGCAGCCTTGGCGAAGGCGGCCTGCTGCTCGGGGCTGGCCTCGGTCTGGTACTTCGCCTTCCACTCGGGGAACGGCATGCCGTAGACGCGCTCGCGGGCCTCGTCCTTGGTCAGGCCGAGCCCTTCGGCGTCGGCGGCGTCCTTCATCCAGTTCGACAGGCAGTTCCTGCAGAAGCCGGCGAGGTTCATCATGTCGATGTTCTGGACGTCGGTGCGCGCCTGGAGATGCGCCACCAGGCGCCGGTAGACCGCCGCCTCCAACTCGGTCTGGGTCTTCGGATCGATCTCGGTCATCGGTCTCTCGCGCGCTGTCTCTCGCAACTCCGCCCGAGGTCGGGGCGGGCGGCGCGCGAGTCAAGCGCGCGGCGTCATCAAGGGCCGCAGAAGCCGGGCGAAGCGCCGGGCCCACGCCTCCTGCCCGGCTTCCTCGGCGATGAGGTCCTGGCGGATCTCGACCAGCGCGTTGGCCAGCCCCCGCGCGGTGGCGTGGCGGTCGATGGTGTCGCCCGGCAGGCCGCCGCCGTAGGGCTCGTTGTCGCCCACCGTCAGGCCGGCCGGGTCTGCGCGCAGGCCCGCGATCAGCGGGGCGCTCAGGCGCTCGTCCCGGTCGTAGAGGATGCCGACCTCCCAGGGCCGGGCGACGCCGCGCCAGAACGGGGTGAAGCTGTGCATCGTCAGGATCGTCGGCGGCCCGGCGGCCTCCTCCGCCGCCGCCACCGCGGCGTCGATCGCCCGGTCGAACGGATCGTAGAAGCGGGCGATCCGCGCCTGCTTGCCGGCCTCGTCGATCCGGGCGTTGCCCGGCACCACCGCCCCGTCCGACAGGCGCATCACCAGCGTCGGGTCGGCGCGCCCCCGATTCGGGTCGATGATCAATCGCGAAAAGTTCGTGAGGATCGCCGGGGCGCCGAGCAGCGCTGCGAGCCGCCGCGTCACGCCCGCCGCGCCGATGTCGTAGGCGATGTGGCGGCGGAATTCGCCCTCCGGCACCCCGAGCGCGATGTCGTCGGGCACGTGGTTCGAGGCGTGGTCGCAGACTAGGACCAGGCCGCAGGCGGGGTCGCCGGGGATCGTCTCGACGGGATGGGGCGGGTGTGTCTCAAGGCTGTGG
>NZ_VRUW01000202.1:0-1536 GCF_008039475.1 Methylobacterium sp. WL12
ATTTTGGCCGACGCCTGAAGACCCTGCGGGGTCTCACGCCCTACGAGGCCATCTGCAAAGCATGGTCCGCCGAGCCCAGTCGCTTCCGGTCAAACCCGCTCCACCAAATGCCGGGACCAAACATCTAGCGCGACGCGCCGGGTCGGTCGACCGGCCACGATGCGGGGTGCGCCGTCAAAGAGAAGCTGGTCTTTGCACCCGGGCGACCATGCAGACGGCCCCTGACGCGTCCCACCGCGTGCGCGCGTCAGGGGCCGTTTCAAGCAACGCTCCATCAGGACGCGCGTCGTTTCCGGCACATCCGTTCATGGGCTCAGCTATCATCGGAAACATATCGATCGATGTCGATGCATTAAGCACGGTGCACCTTTTGGATGCAGGGTGATGGTCTCTGAAACCGACGGTCGGCACGGGTTTTTTAACGCGTTGAACCGCTTTCTCATCCAGCGGTTGTGCGCGCGGCGCGCCGCCCCGGTCGTCCCGCGCAGGTTCGGACAATGCGCTTGCACGTCTCCCTCAAAGCCTCGCTCGGCGCCGCCTTCGGCTTCCTTGCACTCATCAGCGCCGGACAGGGCGTCGTCTCGCTTGCGAAGCTGTCGAGCATCGGCACGTCCGTCGACGCGATCTCCAGCAACTGGCTGCCCTCCGTCGTCGCGGCGAACAACGTCAAGGCCGCCGAAGCCGACATCCGCATCAAGCATCTGCGCCTCCTGACGCCCACGAAGTCGGCGACCGCCTTCTCCGAGGACAGCAAGCTGCTCGCGACGTCGGCGTCCGAGTTCGAGGCGACGCGCAAGTCCTACGAGACCTTGATCTCCGGCGAGGACGAGCGCTCGATCTACAACGCGTTCGTCGCGTCCTGGAACAAGTACGATGCGGCCACCGTGGAATCCATGCAGTTGGCCGAGGCGGGACTGATGTCGGAGGCGGCGGCGCTGATCGGCAGCCCCGACAACGCGAACTTGTACGACAACGCCCGCGACGCGCTGAACCGCGTCGTCGCCTACAACGAGGTCGGCGCCCGCAGGGATGCGGCGGACGCCATGGCTCAGATCGATGCCGCGACGGCGACGACCTACTGCGCCATCGTCCTGGCGCTCGTCGCGGCCTGCGCCGCCGCGGCGTTCAGCCTCCTGCGCGTCTCGCGACCGATCCAGGCGATGACCGGCGTGATGTCGGGGCTGGCCGCCGGCGAGGCCGAGATCGCGGTGCCGTACGGCGCCCGCCGCGACGAAATCGGCGCGATGGCGTCGGCGGTCCAGGTGTTCAAGGAGAACCTGATCCGCACACGCAAGCTGGAGGCGGAGACGGCGGACGCGCGGCTGGCGGCGGAGGCGCAGCGCAAGGCCGGGATGCGGCAGATGGCCGACGACTTCGAGGCGGCGGTGGGCGGCATCGTCGGGATGGTGTCGTCCTCGGCGACCGAACTGCAGGCCACCGCCCGGACCCTGACCGCGACCGCCGCCGAGACCGCGGGCCAGTCCACCACGGTGGCGGCGGCCGCCGAGGAGGCCGGCACCAACGTCACCACGGTGG
>NZ_VRUW01000203.1:0-1536 GCF_008039475.1 Methylobacterium sp. WL12
ATGTGGATGATGTCTACGTTTTTATATCCAGTATTTCACAATCAAAAGAAATATTTCACGGTTTGATCCCAGAACTGAGAAACTACGATCTGATATTAAACGAAGCTAAGACTTATATCATCGCAAAAAATCTTTTACTGACCGAAGAGCCAGATTTAGAAAAGCTATTTGACGATGCTATAGTGGAAATAACTGAAAATATGGACGACGATGATTTCGTTGAGGGATATGGTTTCCAAATGGATTGGGAGGACGACGAAGACAACGACGAGGACGAGGACGAGGACGAGGACGACGATGAAGATGAGGAGGGTGATAAAGAAGAAGACTTAGAGCTTCGCGCGACTAAGTTGTTGTTTGACTCGATCCCGAAATATCCGGGCCATGAAGAAAGCATTGAGAGATTTTGTATTCCAATATTTCAAAAGGCAAAATCACGACATGCTTTAAGTTACGCTATGGTTTTATTCGATGATCGCCCATCGATGACGCAAATCTATGCTTCATATTTATCCACATTTATTGAGGATAAGGAGGTGTTTTCATTTATGAGTTTGCAACTTAATGAGGCATTTTATTCAGACTGGCAGAAAATGTGGATAATCGCTGCCTTGCTTCAACGATTTGATGCAGCGGGAGAAACTATTAAAGCGGCATATGATATATTGAGTGATGCTGAAAGGCATGACGGACTTCGAGCCGTTGCCGCAATACTTGTTGGTAAGTTTGGTGACTATGCTAGACGCCGAAGATTAGTCAGTATATACCCAATCGTTAGCGATTATATTAAGTCCGCTATATATTTTTCTTCAATATATTGGGGCGGGGTGGAAAAAAGAAATGCGCGCGCTCAGTGGGGTTCGCAAGGTGTATTGAATAGCCTCATCACCGAAGGAATGGCAAAATAGAGCGAGCTAGTACTGGTTTCACATTGATATTTTAATCTGTGCGACTGATTGTTTATTGCCGTCGTCTATGGCCCTTTGTTGATTTAACTTTGCCTTTGATTGCTAGAACGAACCATGAAAATCAGGTCACAAATCTGTCACAGCAGGCGCCCGAAAACGGTCATTCCTAACGTCCTTTTGGCCTTCCTCTAACTGGCGGACTATGGTAGCCCAAGCATCCCTAAAACCCTGAAACCAATGGTGATTTCAGATTGTAGGAGGAGCGGGCACGCGAGGGTGGCGCATCGACGGCGCTAGCGTCAATCGTGCCAACTCAATAGCGCGGGAAATGACCCATCGCCTTTGCTAGCATCGTCAGCGTGGGCGTCTCGTATCGCCGGCCGACTGATGCAACTCTATGACCAGTGATAGCGTCGCGTAGGCGTTCCTCGATACCAGCACCAAGTGCACGCGTCTTCCAGGTATGTCGCCACCCGTGGTTCGGAGACAGACACGCATCGAGGTAATTACCCACCCCCTTGCGCGGGTTGGGTTTCGCTGATTCTCTCGTAGGATGGGCCGAAGCGATCTTGAGCGGCTGAGCCGCGAGGAGCTGATCGAGTTGGTGCTGCGGATGCAGCGCCCGACG
>NZ_VRUW01000204.1:0-1529 GCF_008039475.1 Methylobacterium sp. WL12
GGCGACGATTCCGTGTCGGAGGCCGGGATCCTGCAGGTCCGGTTGGAGCACGCCTTCAACACCGACTGGCATTTGCGGGTCGCCACGCACCTCAACACCGGTAGCCTCACCGGCCTGCAGACCGGCGCGACCGGGATCCTCGACGACGGGCGCACGCTGCTGCGCGAGTTCCGCCGGCACGACTTCACCTGGGGCGTCGCAATCGGGCAGGCCGAACTCGTCGGGCGCTTCGAGACCGGGCCCATCGCCCACACCTTGCTGCTCGGCCTGGAGCACGAGCGCTACAACAGCACCGAGAACCTCCTGCGCTCGACCCCGCGTCTCGACCCCTTCGCCATCGACCTGTTCAACCCCGTCTACGGGCAGGCCAAGCCCCCCTTCACGCGCCGCTACAGCGCCAGCGAGAACGTCGGCAACACGGCGGTCTACCTCCAGGACCAGATCGCCCTGAGTCCGGAATGGAAGCTGCTGCTGGGCAACCGCACCGACTTCTACAACCAGACCTTCCGCGACAAGGTCGCGAACGAACGCACCGAGCAGGACCGTACCGGCTTCTCGCCGCGAGCCGGCCTCGTCTACCAGCCGCTGTCGTTCCTGGCCCTCTACGGCAACGTCGCCGCCTCGTTCCGCCCCAACACCGGCTTCGACAGCGCGTCCCGGCCCTTCGCGCCCGAGACCGGGTTCGCCTACGAGGTCGGGACCAAGCTCGACCTGTTCGACGGCCTCAGCGTGACGGCGGCCGCCTTCCACATCGAAAAGGAGAACGTGCTCACCACCGACCCGGCGGACTTCTTCTTCCAGATCGCCGCGGGGGCCGTGCGCAGCCAGGGCTTCGACGTCAGCCTGGTCGGGCAGGTCACGCCCGAGTTTCGGGTGATCGGCGGATACGCCTTCATCGACGCGGCGGTCACTCGCGACGAGGTGCTGCGGGTCGGATCACCGCTCCTCAACATTCCACGTCATAGCGGCTCGCTGCTCGGGATCTACGAGGTTCAGGCCGGCGACTGGAAGGGTTTTGGGATCGGCGGTGGGTTCCGAGCGGTCGGCTCGCGGCTCGGCGACAGCGGCGGCGAGAGCTTCCGCTTGCCGGGGTACATCCTGACGGACGCGCTGGCCTACTACCGCTACGAGAACCTGCGCTTCGGGCTCAACGTCGACAACATTTTCGACGAGACCTACTACGAGCGCTCCTACAACACCTTCTGGGTCGGCGTCGGCGAGCCTCGGCGGGTCACCGTCAGCATGACGGCACGGTTCTGATGAGCGAGCGTCCGGAGCCGCCAAAGGCGTCGGTCAGTCTATCGCTCCTGTCCGGCCGCATCGCCTCCATCGATGCCCTGCGCGGGCTGGTGATGGTGCTGATGCTCCTCGATCACCTGCGCGAGACCTGGTTCCTGCACGTTCCCGTAGCCGACCCGGTCGACGCCCGGACTGCCCTGCCGGCCGTGGCCCTGGCCCGCCTCCTCGTCAGCCTGTGCGCACCCATCTTCATCGCGTTGACCGGCGTGGCTGCGTACCTGTTCGGCACC
>NZ_VRUW01000205.1:0-1494 GCF_008039475.1 Methylobacterium sp. WL12
CTCCCAAGTCCCGGTAGCAGACGTTCTTTCCGTCTACCTGGATGAAGTTGTGCCGAAGCAGGCGCGGCCTGCGAAGGTCGCTTCACGAATCGGCCGGCTGCTAGATTGGTGGGGTACCAAAAGTTTGTCAGACGTCAGTCCCGGCACCTGTCGAGACTACACGGCGAAAGGAAAGCGCGGCGGATCACGGCGCGATCTTGAAGATCTTCGTGCAGCCATCAACCACCATGCCAAGCGCGGATTGCACAAGGGCTACGTGGAAGTGGAACTGCCCGCCAAGGGACACGCTCGTGCGGAATGGCTAACGCGAGATGAAGTCGCCCGGCTCGTTTGGGCGTGCTGGCGTCACGGCCGCGCTGTTCGACTCCCGAGGGGACGTTCTTCAGGGGCGGTCATTGAATCCGGATGGCACGACCTACGCCATATCGCCCGATTTATTTTGCTGGGTGTCTACACTGGGTCAAGATCCGGGACCATTTTTACGGCTTCTATTTTCGCAGGGCCGAACCGTAGCTTTCTTGATCTCGATAATGGCATTTTTTATCGGCTTGCTGAAGGTGCAACAGCGACGAACAAGCGTCAGCCTCCGGCGCCGATCCCGCCGAGGCTCCTAGCTCACCTACGGCGATGGCGTGACAAGGGTGTCATCGCGCAGCACGCTGTAGAGTGGCAAGGCCTGCCGGTGCAATCGATTAAGGTGGGATGGAAACGCGCCGTGGAGCTCTCGGGCATCGAAAAAAAAATCGTCCCTCACACTCTACGCCATACGGCCGCGACGTGGCTCATGCAGCAAGGAGTCGGGCTCTGGGAGGCTTCAGGCTACCTTGGGATGTCTGAGCAGGTCCTGAAGGACACCTACGGGCATCACCACCCAGATTTTCTGCGCAATGCCGCGATCCGCATTGGCCAGAACCGGAACGCGAAGAGAACACATTCATTGCCGTAACCGTTGCCGCTTCACCGAAGGCTTATCACCCCTAAGGGCTAAGTCGTTGAAAACATTGGTGGGCCCGGCAGGACTCGAACCTGCAACCAGACCGTTATGAGCGGTCGGCTCTAACCATTGAGCTACAGGCCCAAGCCGTTGATACGACGTGTACTTCGGCTGAACGATTCATCCGTCGAGCCCGTCGGCGACGCCGATGGTGCGTACCGCGAACGGAGCGCGACAGCAAGGGATGTCGTGCGCTTCGCCGGCCGCGGCCGCCCTTCGCTCGCGCGCCCGCTCCCATTCGGCCGGACGCGACCGACCCGCCTGTCCGCCACGGCATCGAGAGCCACGGCGGATCGAGGCGAGCCCTCAGGCACAGGATTAGGGCCGACCCACCGTTGCAGGCCGCGTTCCCATTTCGGGGGCACGCCCACGGTTCGGCCCCGCCCCGATCTGCTCACGGGGCGGGGGAACCCCGGATCTCACCAGCGTGAGCCGATACGCGACGCGACTCGTGCGAAGGATGGCGCGGGGCGGTTAAGGCGGCCTCCACGGGGCGGGGC
>NZ_VRUW01000206.1:0-1475 GCF_008039475.1 Methylobacterium sp. WL12
CTAGGAGCGCGTCCGAGTAATCCTCTCGACGGCGGGGCCGGAGGGTGATTCACTTGGCTCATGGCCAAGGTGTTTCGCTCCTGGGATGTGGATCAGGGCTGGTTGCTGCCGCCCTCGCTGCACGAGTTCGTGCCGCCCGGGCACATGGCGCACTTCGTTCGCGACACGGTGCGGGAGGCGCTCGACCTCTCGGCCATCCTCGATACCTACAGCGAGGAGCGCGGCTACCCGCCCTACCACCCAGGAATGATGGTGGCGCTTCTGCTCTACGGCTACAGCCGCGGTCTGTACTCGTCGCGTCAGCTCGCTCGGGCCTGCGAGGAGCGGGTCGACGTCATGGCGGTGACCGGGCTGAACCGGCCGGACTTCCGCACCATCGCCGACTTCCGCAAGCGTCACCTCGTGGCCCTGTCGGACCTTTTCGTGCAGGTGCTGCGCCTGTGCCGAGCGGCCGGTTTGGTCCAGTTCGCCCACGTGGCGGTGGACGGCACCAAGGTGAAGGCCAACGCCTCTCGCCACAAGGCGATGAGCTACGGACGCATGAAGACGGCCGAGCCGGCGCTGGCCGCCGAGGTCGACGCCTGGCTGGAGCAGGCGCGTGAGGCGGACGCGGCCGAGGATGCGGTGCAGGGCGCGAACCGACGGGGCGACGAGACACCGGACTGGATGGCCGACAAGCAGCGACGGCTGGAGACGATCCGCGCCGCGAAGGCCGCGTTGGAAGCGGAAGCGGTCGATCCGCCCACCCCGGAGGACGAGAGCGGGCCGGGTGCGTCCTCGGGCATGCGCTGGCAGGGTCGACCCCTACGTGGTGAGGACGGCGGTCCGCCAGATCGGGCGCAGCGCAACTTCACAGACCCGGACAGCCGCATCCTGCCCACGCGCGACGGGTTCGTGCAGGGCTACAACGGGCAGATCGCCGTCGATGCCGCGCATCAAATCATCGTGGCGCATCGCCTCGTGACGAACGCCGCCGACGCCCGCGCCCTCGTGCCGCTCATCGACGACGTCCGCGCTCATCTCGGGCGTAAGCCGTGCGAGGTCTCGGGCGATGCAGGCTTTGCCAACGAGGCGAACCTGGCCGCGCTGAAGCAGCGGCGGATCACCGCCTATCTGGCGCCGGGTCGGGCGCGTCACGGCGAGGCGGATGCGGCCGGTCGTCGGACACTGACAAAGACGCCCCTGATGCGTGCGATGGCCGCGCGGCTGAAGCAGGCTGGCCGCCGGAGCCGCTACCGCCTGAGGAAGCAGGTCGTGGAGCCGGTGTTTGGGCAGATCAAGCAGGCCAGAGGCTTCCGGCAGTTCTTGCTCCGGGGCCTCGATCAAGTCCGGGGCGAATGGGCGATGATCTGCACCGCCCACAACCTCCTCAAGCTGGCCAAGGCCAGTCACTGAGCCCAAAGCCGACGCCCACGTCTGCCCACACTTCCAACCTCATCCCACCGCGTAAACTCGTTACTCGGACGGGCTCCTAG
>NZ_VRUW01000207.1:0-1409 GCF_008039475.1 Methylobacterium sp. WL12
CAAGGTGGTTGATCGAGCGCAGCATCACAGTGCGGGCATCGGCGGGGTGGCGGTCGGCTGAGGTGGTCCAGGATGGCCTGCCGGATCGCCGGCATCGAGGGTTGGGGCGGTGGGCAGGCGATTCTTTTTTTTCCGCCCGGCTGCTGCGAGGCGCCGGGACTGGAGGAAGGCGTAGGCCATCATCGTCATCAGCGCATGTCGATGCAGCCCGGTCCAGGAGCGACCCTCGAAGTGATCGAGGCCGAGCTCCTCCTTCATCTGCTGATGCGCCTGCTCGCAGATCCAGCGCGCCTTGATCATGGCGGCGAGCTGCTTGAGGGTCGCGTCGGCGGGCAGGTTCGAGAGGTAGAACTTGCGCTCGCCCGAGCCGCGCTCCTCGCGCACCAGCCAGACGGCCTCCCCGGGCAGATGTTGATTGCCCATCGTGCCGATCCGTTGGGTCGGACCATCGGCCATCCGTACGCGTAGGGCGCAAAAGCGCGCCCGGAGCCGACCCTTGGTACCGTGCCGCCACGTCACCGATCGACCCGTCATGTCCGCTAGGATCGTTTCAGCCGCGACCGAGACTTGATCCGGCACGTGACGTTGGCGCGGTCGCCCACACCCCGCGACGGGGAAGATCATCGCGACGTCGGCCGGGTAGACCTTGTTGCGCCCCGAGATCCCGACGGCCCACCTCAAGCCGCGCTCGCTCAGGGCCTGCCGGAACGGGGCGGAGCAGCCATACCCGGCATCGGCCAGCACGCAGCCGAAGCGCACGCCACCCTCCCGGACCCGATCGATCTCCGCGATGGCGATCTCCAGCTTGGTGCGGGCCGTGCGCCGATCCTCGGGGACACCGGCCCCGGCCATCCGGTCCGGATCGCCCGTCCAGGTCTCGGGCAGGAACAGCGACAGGCCGACCGCCACAGGCACCTCGCCGCGGGCCAGCGTGAGCGACACCAGCGTCTGACAGTTGGCGGTCTTGCCCAGCGTCGTGGCGTATTGCGGTGCCACCCCGACCGAGCGGTTGCCCTTCTTCGGCAAGGCGGTGTCGTCGACGACGAGGATCGCATCTGCACCGCCGACCAAGCGATCGGCCTCGTAGAGAAGCGCCTGCTGCAGCGGCGCCTCATCCCAGATCCCGGCGGCGATGAAGTGGTGCAGCCGATCATAGGGAACCCCATCGCTCCGCGCCGCCATCGGCTGGACGCTCTTGCGGTCGCCAAGGCCGATCAGACCGGCCACGTAGAGGGGGCACATCGCCCGGCGTGCCGAATGCGACAGGCCCGCCAGGAACGGCTGCAGCCATTGATCCAGATCGTCACGCCATCCGCCAGCATCCGACATCGCGATCACCCATGACCATCGCCATGGCACACGAATCCGCGAAAACCAGCCCCGTTCCCTAAATCTGCCAAAGTAGTGCT
>NZ_VRUW01000208.1:0-1409 GCF_008039475.1 Methylobacterium sp. WL12
GACACGCGCGCGCAGATCGACGGATAGAGCTGATGCCATGCGGCTCTCCTGCAAAAGCCGCCAAGAGAATCACATCACGCTCCGAGTGGTAAACCCTATTGATTCAGCCTGATCGGATGCCGCTCTAGCGCGAAAGCTCGGAGGCCGCGCTGAGCATCTGAGCGGCCGCCGTGCCAGTCGGGATCGTGGAGAACGTGAGAAGGGATCGACCGCAGATCAACAGCAAGGGCATCACTGAACAGGGCGTGCCATTCCAGAAACGGCATACGCTACGTACTGCAACCCTGGAACGCATAACTGAGAGTTATATTCTACCTGGAGTTGTGCAGCAGTAGCTGAGTTCTTTCAGCTCCAGGGATAGGCGGCCATCCCTATGGCGATCGACCCGAACAACCTGTCGCAGACCGCGACGTTGACCTTCGCCGAGGAGTTCGACGCCTTCGATACCTGGAATGGCACGACAGGTCTCGACACGGTTGGAGCACCGCAATGGTCGACCAAGATCCGCGCGACCGGGACGATGCCATACAACGACGAGTCGCAATACTACGTCGCAGGAGCCGACGGGGCGGCTGGTGCCGGCAACAGTTTGCCGAACCCGTTCCACGTTGCCGACGGTGCGCTGACGATCTTCGCCGCGCCGGCCGCCCCCGACATCCAGGGATCGCTGGAGGGACAGGCCTACACGTCCGGGATGATCAACACCTATCACGAGTTCAGCCAGACCTACGGCTACTTCGAAATGCGCGCAGAACTCCCGGCCGGTCATGGCCTATGGCCGGCTTTCTGGATGCTGCCGGAGGACGGGAGCTGGCCGCCGGAACTCGACGTGATGGAGATGATCGGCAGTGAGCCGACCACCCTGCGCAACACGGTCCACAGTCAGGTCTCCGGTGACCAGAAGGTCGATGCAACGCATTACCTGAATGAAGCCAACGTCACCGTCTCGGACATGACGTCGGGCTTCCACACCTACGGCGTTGATTGGGAACCCGACACCATCACTTGGTACTACGACGGGCAGCCGACCTTTCAGGCTGCTACGCCGGCCGATCTCGACAAGCCGATGTACCTAGGGCCTGTCGTCGCCTGAACAGATTGGCTGGGCTTGCGTTTTCGTCTCTCTGATGGAGGAGGGACGATGCTGAGCGACGCGCAATGGGCTGATCTGGAGCCCCTGGTTGAAGCCTGCCGGCCCAAGGCCAAAACGCCTCCTCAGGATCTGCAGCGCACGCTCTCGGCCATCCTTTGGCGGCATCAGAACGGAGCCAAATGGCGAGCCATTCCCGAGGAATTGGGACCCTGGTGGCGGGCTGCCCAGATCTTCATCCGCTGGTCGCGTGCCGGCGTCTGGGAGCGGCTTCTTCACCTCGTGCGGGAGCGCGGTGTCCAACTCGGTATGGTGTTCC
>NZ_VRUW01000209.1:0-1342 GCF_008039475.1 Methylobacterium sp. WL12
CTCGATTGATGGTGTGGATGGCTCCTGCTCCCGGCGTTGCGTTGGGGCATAGTCGGGATGTTGTCGCCTCAAGCTGAGGAGCCACCCATGTCCGAACTTGTTACGGTCGGTATCGACCTCGCGAAGAGCGTTTTCCAAATCCACGGTGTCGATGCGAGCGGTCGTGTTCTCGTGCGTCGCCAACTCCGTCGAAGCCAGCTACTCGCGTTTTTCGAGAAGCAGCCGCGATGTTTGGTCGGCATGGAAGCTTGCGGGGGCGCTCACGACTGGGGGCGCAGGCTTCAGGAACTGGGTCATGACGTCCGGCTGATGCCACCGTCTTACGTAAAGCCTTATGTGAAGCGCGGGAAGACGGACGCAGCCGACGCGGCCGCCATTTGTGAAGCGGTCACGCGTCCCTCCATGCGGTTTGTCGCGGTGAAGAGCGAAGCCTGCTCTGCGGTCCTGGTTCTCCACCGCACGCGGGATCTTCTGGTCCGCCAGCGCACGCAGATCGGCAACGCGATCCGCGCTCACATGACGGAGTTCGGCATCATCGCAGCCAAGGGCGCGCAGAATGTCGATCGGCTGAGGACGCAACTGCACCAACTGCCGGACGCGGCCCGATTGCCCGTCAGTCTGCTCTTCGAGCAGTTGGTCGACACCGATACGCGGATCGAGCGGTTGACGGGCGAGATCGAAGCGAAACACGCCCAATGCGAGACGAGCCAGCGTCTGGCGACGATCCCGGGCGTCGGCAAGCTCTCGGCGACGATCATCGCAGCGACGACGCCGGACGTCGGTAACTTCGACTGCGCGAGGGACTATGCCGCCTGGCTCGGCCTGACCCCCAAGCCGCATTCCACCGGCGGTAAACAGAGGATCGGGCGAATCTCGAAGATGGGCAACCGGTATATTCGGCGGCTGCTTTATCTAGGCGCCATGTCGCAGATCATGGTGAGATCCAGGTGCGGCCCGAGACAGGACTGGCTGTCCGACATGCTGGCCCGAAAGAAGACGAAAGTCGCCGCCATCGCGTTGGCACATCGCATGGCAAGAACGATCTTCGCTGTCCTCAGGGACGGTTCACGCTACCAGCCGCAGGCGACCACCGCCTGAACGGCTGAACGAACGGTCAGGGCGACGTGAGGTGATGGCGAACAAACGGAGAGGAAGAACCAGGACACCCCGATCAATCCGAAGCGTTTCGAGCGCGCTCGATTGAGTGGGACCTGTTCTCCAAGCGGACTTCATCAGGGCGCGCAGCGATCCCGCTGCAGATCAGACGCCGTATACATGGCCGCAACCGACCAGTTCACCCGAACCGATCCGACATCCTTGACCCGCAGGAGCCATCCATACA
>NZ_VRUW01000020.1:0-65538 GCF_008039475.1 Methylobacterium sp. WL12
TGCCGGGGGGGCTTACGAAGGGGCTTGCCGGGGGGCCTACCAAGTCGGGCGCTTGACCTCCGCCGGGTTGCCGGGCTTCGATCGCCCGATCGCAGCCCGAACCCATGGCGACCATGTCCAAGCCTTCGTCCAAGACCGCCGAGTCGTTCGGGGTCGCGACGCGCCTCGTCCATGCTGGGCGCGATCCGTCGGCGCAGCACGGGTTCGTCAACACGCCGATCTATCGCGGCTCCACCGTGCTGTACCCGACCTACGACGACATCGTGCACCGGCGCGGGCGCTACAATTACGGCACCAGCGGTACGCCGACAATGGACGCGCTCACCGACGCGTGGACCGCGTTGGCGGGCGCGGCCGGCACGGTGGCGACGCCCTCGGGCCTGTGCGCGCTTTCCGTCGCGCTGATGGCCTCGGTCTCGGCCGGCGACCACCTGCTCGTCGCCGATTCCGCCTACCGCCCAACCCGGATCTTCTGCGACGGGCTGCTCGCCCGCTTCGGCGTCGAGACGACCTATTACGACCCGCTGGTCGGCGCCGGCATCGCGGGCCTGATGCGCGACAACACCAAGGCGGTGCTCGTCGAGGCGCCGGGCTCGCAGAGCTTCGAGATGCAGGACGTGCCGGCGATCGCCGAGGCGGTCCACGCCCGCGGCGGCACCGTCATCATGGACAACACCTGGGCGACGCCGCTGCTGTTCCCGCCCCACGAGCGCGGCGTCGACATCGCCGTCGAGGCCGGGACCAAGTACCTCAGCGGCGGCTCCGACCTGCTGCTGGGCCTGACCTCGGCCAACGCCACGCATTTCCCGGCGGTGCGGCGGACCTTCGACCAGATCGCCCCCTGCGCCGGCCCTGAGGACATGTTCCTGGCGCTCCGCGGCCTGCGCACGATGAGCCTGCGGCTGCGCGAGCACGGCCGCGCCGGCCTCGAGATGGCGCGGTGGCTCCAGGCGCGGCCGGAGGTGCTGCGCGTCCTCCATCCGGGTCTGCCAGAGGATCCCGGCCACGCGATCTGGACACGCGACTTCTCCGGCGCGTCGGGACTGTTCGGCGTCATCCTCAAGCCGGTCTCGGAGACGGCCCTTGCCGCGATGCTCGACGGCCTGGAGCTGTTCGGGATGGGCTTCTCCTGGGGCGGCTTCGAGAGCCTCGTGATTCCCTTCGACTGCAAGCCCTACCGCACGGCGACGCAGTGGGCGCCCGGCGGCCCGGCCCTGCGCTTCCACATCGGGCTC
Source organism: Methylobacterium sp. WL12 (assembly GCF_008039475.1). Taxonomy (NCBI): domain Bacteria; kingdom Pseudomonadati; phylum Pseudomonadota; class Alphaproteobacteria; order Hyphomicrobiales; family Methylobacteriaceae; genus Methylobacterium; species Methylobacterium sp. WL12. The sequence goes on from NZ_VRUW01000020.1 coordinate 1,236, forward strand.
GAGGACGTCGCCGACCTGAAGGCAGACCTCGACGCGGGGTTCTCGCGGTTGCGGGCAGCGGGCTGAGGCGGCCTCACGGTACCCGCCATTCGCCCTGCCACCCCTCCCCTTCGCGCCGCCAGCCGGCGCGGCGGTGGCCGCGGCGGTCGAGGTAGAGGAAGTCGAGGGCTTCGGCGCGGACGAGCACGGCGGCGAAGTTCGGGCGGCCGGGCGGCGCTTCCGTTTCGTCGGGCAGCGCGTAGCCGCCGCCGGCCTCGATCGCGGTGCCGGGCGCGGGCGCGATGCCGTAGCAGACCCGGCTCATCGGCCGCGAGCCGTCCCAGGCCGCGTCGGCCACGGCGTCGTCGAGGTGGACGTGGGCGCTGCCCTCGATCCGGATCTGGACCTTGGCGGCGCGATCGTAGGCGTGGAGGGCGCAATGCCGCCCGGCGGCGACCTCGGCGGCCTTGTCCGAGCGGCGGTCGCAGTGGAAGCGCAGGATGCCGGTGGCGGCGTCGGCCTGCCGCAGCACCACCGTGCGGCTGCGCGGCCGCCCTGTACGGTCCAGTGTCGCGACGCTCGGCGTGTGGAACGCGCTCCGCCCGTGTGCGACTCCGTCCGCCAGCAGCCGCCACAGCTCGGCGAAGGCCGCGTCCAGGTCGGCGTGGAACGCCGGGAGCGGGTCGCGGGCATCGTCCTGTGGCATCGGGCTCCGGGCGGCGTGGGGGTTGGACGGGTCGAGACGAAACACGGGCGCAGCGCCGGATCAAGCGCGGCGTCGCCGCGTTGCGCGCGCAACGCCGAACCGGAAAAACTAGGCGGCGTGTCCTAGCGTGCCTTGACGCACCCCTATCATTTGTTACGAATCGGCATCGCGTCGGCAAGCGTCGCGCGGCTTCCGCTCTCAGAGAGACGTCGACGATATGCCGTGGATGATGGCCATGCTGTTCGGGCTGCCCTGTGCCCTCGGCTTTCTCTGCCTCTACGCCGACCGCCATCTCGCCCGGTTCTCCGACGCCCACGACGACCTGTGGACGCTGCCGCGACCGTCGTCCCTGCGGCGCTGATCGCACAGCGGTCCCCGGGACCGGTCGGCTCGAGCGGAGCGCCCGCTCAGCCGGCCTTGGTCTCGGCCGCGCGCCGGTTGCGGAAGATCAGGGCGAGGTTGCGCAGGTAGATCCCGGTCGAGAGGCCTTGGCCGATGATGATCACCGGCTCGCGGCGCACGAAGCCGTAGACCAGGGTCATGATCCCGCCGGCGATCGACAGGAACCAGAACGAGAGCGGGATCACGCTCCGGCCCGCCCGCTCGCTCGCGATCCATTGCAGGATGAAGCGCGACCCGAACACGAGCTGCGCGACGATGCCGAAGACCAGCCAGAAGTCGAACCGGGTCACGAACACGTCGTAGAAGTAGTCCGGCAGGTCTTTCGCCAACTGGATCAGCATCAGGTCCGGACCTCGGTGACGGCGGGCGTCGGCCGCTTGCGGCGGATCAGCCACCAGACGCCGGCGAGATCGAGCAGGCCGACCCAGAGCCGGTCGAACAGCCCGTAATTCGACACGCCGGTGAAGCGCGGCCGGTCGACCACGTCGCGGTGCACGATGGCGAAGCCCTCGCGGACCACGAGCGCCGGCATGAACCGGTGCAGGGCGTCGAAGTACGGCAGGCGCAGGTAGACCGCGCGGCGGAAGACCTTGAGGCCGCAGCCGGTGTCGCGGGTGGAATCGTTGAGGATCCGGCCCCGCACGCCGTTGGCGATGCGGGATTGGATCATCTTGAAGCGCCCGTCCTTGCGGCCCTTGCGCTGCCCTTGAGCGAGGCCGGCTCCCTCGCCCGCCTGCTCGAGCGCCGCCACCAGGACGGGGATGAAGGCCGGGTCGTTCTGGCCGTCGCCGTCGAGCGTCGCGACGATCGGGCCGGCCGCCGCCGAGACGCCGCTGCGCACGGCAGCCGACTGGCCGCCGCTGCGGGCGTGGCGCAGCACGCGCAGCCACGGGCGGCCCTGCCGCGCGGCCTCGAGCGCGGCCGGCGTCGCGTCGGTGGAGCCGTCGTCGACGTAGATCAGCTCGAACGGCGCCAAGCCTGCGCAGGCGGCCTCGATCTCGGCGACGAGGCCCGCGATGTTGCCGGCCTCGTTCTTCACCGGCACCACGATGCTGAGGCGGGGGGAGGTCGGGTTCATGGGGCCACCGTCTGAGCCGCGGGCGTCACCGCGTAGGCGGTGAGGTCGACCCGGCGGCCGGCGTTGATGTTGAAGCCGGACACCTGCCCGACCGCCTTCGGCCCGGCGCCGCCGACGGGCCACGCGTCGGCGAAGTCGGCGGCCGAGCGCTGCTCGACGAAGACCAGGCGGCAGCCGCCGGCGTTGAGGAAGGCCAGCGCGTCGGCGCCGGTGTTCGGGGTGGCGAGGTCCGTTCCGATCAGGAACACCAGGCTCGGCTCGCGGTAGCCGAGGCTCGCGACCTGCGGCCGGCACGGCAGCGCGTCGCGGATCGCGGCGAGCCGATTCGAGACCTTCAGCGCCGGGATCTCGGTCTGCGCCAGCCCAAGCACCGCGGGCGAGAGCAGGCAGGCGGAGAGGATCGCGAACACCATCGCCCGCTCCGGGCCGCCCCGCGCGTAGGCCATCCAGGCGGCGCAGGCCAGCGCGCAGGCGGTTCCGAGCAGCGGCAGCGACAGCACGGGCAGCACCCGATCGAGGCGCCACGCGACCGCGACGAGGCCGATCGTCAACCCGACGGGAATCGCCGGCACGAGCAGCGCCACCGCGCGCGCGCCGCGCCGGGTCGGATCGAGGGCGCCGGCGCGCAGCGCCAGCACGGTGAGGATCGCCACCATCGGCATCAGCGGCAGGACGTAGTGCGGGAGCTTGGTCGGCACCGCCTCGAACATCGCCCAAGCCGGGACGATCGACGCCAGCAGGAAGGCGACGGCATCGTCCCCGCGGCGGCGCCACGCGAACGGGATCGCCAGGGCGGCGAAGGCGGCGCCGGGCCAGTAGGTCGCGAAGAACACCAGCGCGTAGGTGCCCGGCGGCGCCCAGTGCTTCTCCTTGGCGCTGCCGACCTTGGCCAGCATGTCGTGGCCGACGGCTTCGGTGAAGAAGGCGCCGCCGCTGCGCCAGGCGATCGCCAGGAACCACGGCGCGACGATGAGGGCGACGATCGCGAGGCCGGACCACGGGCGCAGCGACAGGATCCAGCGGCCGGAGCGCGCCTTCCACGACAGCGCCAGCATCGGCAGGCCGACGAACAGCGGCACCATCGGGCCCTTCACTAGGATGCCGAGGGCCAGCCCGAGCCAGAAGGCGAGCCGGCCTGCGGTCGAAGGGCCCGGGCCGGACCGGCCGAGCCAGGCGCGGGCGAGCGCGCCCAGCGAGGCGACCGAGCACGCGGTCAGCAGCGCGTCGGTCTTGGCGAGGTGCGCTTCGGCCGCGAGCATCAAGCAGGCGCCGAACAGGGCGCTGGCGAGGAAGGCGCCGCGGCGGGCGAGGAAGGCGAGCGCCGCCCAATAGGCCAGCAGTACGGCGGCGGTCGCGCCGAGCAGCGAGGGGATGCGGTAGAGCGCGATCGCGGTCCGCGCCTCGGGCACGCCGAGCGCTTCGACCGCCGCCACCGCGGCGGCCTGCGCCCAGTAGATGCCCACCGGCTTCTTGTGGCGGGCCTCGCCCTGGAAGCGGATGTCGACGCCGTCGCCGGTCTCGAGCATCTGCTTCGAGGCCTGGGCGAAGCGCGGCTCGTCCCGGTCCATCGGCTGCAGCGAGATCTGGCCGGGCAGGAAGCAGACGAGGCAGAGCGCGAGGAGCCACGCGCAGGCCCGCGCATGGCTCGCCGACACGGTGTTCAGGAGGAAGTCGCCGAACGCGAAGCCGGGGCCGGGCCGCGCGGCAAGGACGGGTCGCCCCGCGGCTTCGCTGGGGGTCATGGGCGCCGTGCGGACGGGAGGGGGTAAGCCGAGAAGGCGGTCATGCGCGGCTCCGGAACCGGCAACCGGCCTCGTCGTTCGGTCGATGCCCTGACGGGCGGCGGTGTCGATGATGCGGGCGGGATTGTCAAATGCCGGCCCCGCCGCCAAAGCCGCGGGGCCGGTCACAGGATGCGGGCTACGCCCGGTCGACGCTGGCGGCGGTGATCTCGGCGATCTTGGTGGCGCCGGCCTGGCGCATGATCGTCTCGAACTCGCGTTGCAGGATGTTGAGGACCGCCTCGACGCCGGGCTGGCCGAAGGCGGCCAAGCCCCAGACGTAGGGGCGGCCGACGCAGACGCCGGTGGCGCCCAGCGCCAGAGCCTTGAGCACGTCGGTGCCGCGGCGGAAGCCGCCGTCGATCAGCACAGGCACCCGGCCGTTCACCGCCGCCACGACCTCCGGCAGCACGCCGATAGTCGATTGCAGGCTCTCCTCGGCCCGGCCCCCGTGGTTCGACACGATCAGCGCGTCGACGCCGTGGTCGAGGGCCGTCTTCGCGTCCTCCTTGGTGACGATGCCCTTGAGCACGAGCTTGCCCTTCACGATGCCGCGCAGGCGCCGCACGTAGTCCCAGGTCATGCCGGTCCCGTAGAGGTTGGTCACGCGATCGACGTCGATCCCGTCGAACATCGGCTTGCGGCTCACCTCGTTCTTGAAGCCGGGCGTGTGGCAGTCGGTGCAGGTGCGGGTGTCGGTGCGGCGCTCGCGGAACAGGGTCTCGGTGTTGCGCCCGCCCTGGCGGTCCACCGTCAGCACGATGGCCGGCGCGCCGGCCTTCTCCGCGCGCTTCACCAGCGCCTCGGTCACCGCCCAGTCGTCGGTGGGGTAGAGCATGAACCAGACCGGGGCGCCGCGCTCCTTGATCACGTCCTCGATCGCCGACGACCCCACCGTCGACAGGATCATCGGGTGGCCCTTCACCCGGGCGGCCCGCGCCACCGCCAGCTCGGCGTCCGGGTGGAACGCGCCCTGGCTGCTCACCGGCGCCAGCGCAATCGGGCTCGCCCAGGTCTCGCCGAAGATCTTCACGCTCGTGTCGATCTTGCGCACGTCGATCAGCCGGCGGGCGCGGATGCGGATGTGCTCGAACCCGTCGCGGTTCGCCTTCAGGGTTTCGTCGCCGTCGACGCCGCTGGCGAGGTAGCCGTAATGGGCCGGCGGCAGCTCCTTCTTGGCTACCATCTCGAAGTCGAACACGTTGAGCGCCTGGGCCGGCGCGGCGATCAGGTCGCCGTTCATCACCGGCGCCTGCCGCAGCACGTCGTAGCTCTGGGCGAGCGCCCGCGAGGCGCCCGATTCAAGCAGCGTCGCCAGCGTGCCGACCGCCCCCGACGCGAGGATCGGGCTGGCGGAGAAGAACTCCAGCAGCTTGCGGCGGCTGATGGCAGGATCGGTCGCGGCGGCGGGCCGGGGATGCAGGCGGTCGGACATATGATTCTCGAAAGGCCAAGTTCTACAGAGACTTGTGCTTGGCCTTCGGCGAGCTTGGCAACAAGGCGCGCCCGCGCACGGCAGGTATGTTGCAGCGCACAAGATCCGGTTTTGTCACGGTGCGATCGCGGTGATAGGATCGGGTTTGCGGATTCGGCCGACTTGCCGAGCCGCCGAGGTGAGCGCTGGATGCCCTTTCAGATCGGATTGCTCGCCTTCCCCGGCGTTCAGCAGCTGGACCTGACGGCGCCCTACGAGGTCTTCGTCGGCGTGCCCGGCGCGGAGGTTCACCTCGTCGCCGCGAGCCTTGCGCCGGTGCGCAGCGCGACCGGGCTGATCCTGACGCCGACCACGACCTTCGCCGATTGTCCGGCCCTCGACGTGCTCTGCGTGCCCGGAGGCGTCGGCGTGAACGCGTTGATGGTGGACGACGCAGCCCTCGCTTTCGTGCGCCGACAGGCCGAAGGCGCGCGCTACGTCACGTCGGTCTGCACGGGCGCGATGTTGCTCGGGGCCGCGGGCCTGCTTCACGGCGTCCGGGCGACGACCCATTGGGCCGCGCACGATCTGCTGTCCGCCTTCGGAGCGATCCCGGTGCGCGAGCGCGTGGTGCGCGACGGCCGCTTCGTGACCGGGGGCGGCGTCACCGCCGGCCTCGACTTCGCCCTGACGCTGGCAGCCGAACTCGTCGGCCGTGAGCGCGCCGAGGCGATCCAGCTCGGCCACGAATACGCTCCCGTTCCTCCCTTCGACGCCGGCACGCCCGAAACCGCGTCGCCCGCCGTGCTGGCGGCGGCACGCGCGCGCATCGCCCCGAGCCGGGCCGAGCGCGAACGCATCGTCGCGGCGCTGACCGGCGTGGCCGTGACGCGAATGGAATGGGAGTAGGCTTGAGCGTCGTGTGGAAGTATCGTCGCCGCCGATATTTTTGTGTCTGAATATTTTCAAGATGTCGAGTTTCGTTTCTAGGGCGGCATCATGGGTATAGCAGATATAATTCGTTACACACCGCGTATTAACGATAAAATCTCTAATCAGGGTTGGCTCGGGAGCGGTCGGTCGGCACGCCGACGTCGGTGTTCTTATCGGGCGCGGCCGTTCCCTGAAGGAGATCTACGATGAGCCTGATGGATGCGCTCTCGAACGCCATCACCGGCACATCGGCGCAATCCTTCGCGCTGAACAACATTTCCGGGAACATCGCCAACAGCACGACGGCCGGCTTCAAGAACACGGATACGATCTTCGCCGACATGCTCGCACAGACCGAGGCCGGCACGCAGCCCGCCGGCGGCGTCGCGATCAGCACGCGGTCGAACCTCGGGCTTCAGGGCACGGTGGGATCGACCGGCATCGCGACGAACCTCGCCATCGGCGGCGACGGCTACTTCATCGTCCGGCAGAATCTCGGGACGGCATCGACGCCGAGCTTCGGGTCGGACCTCGCTTATACCCGGCGCGGCGACTTCGCGCCGGATGCCAGCGGGTATCTCGTCAACGGGACCGGGTATTACTTGTTCGCCGGATCCTCGAAGGGTGCGCCGGTCCAGATGCCGCCCACCGGCACGAGCGCGCTCTCCAGCCTGTCGGTCTCGCCCGCCGGCGCCCTCACCAGCACCCTGTCGGATGGCAGCACCCAGGCGCTCGGAACCCTGACCCTGGCCCAGTTCGGCGCGCGGGACACCCTCGCCTCGCTCGACGGCGGCGCCTTCGTGGCGACCGCGAGCACCGGGGCGCCGAGCTTCGGCCTGAACGGCGCGACCGTCACCGCCGGCTCGGTCGAGCAGTCGAACGCGAGCATCTCGGATCAGTTCTCAAAGATGATCGAGACCCAGCAGGCCTATACGTCCAACACCAAGGTCATCGGCACCGTCAACGAGATGCTGCAATCCGCCATCGCGATGTACGTCTGACGCAGCCGCGCTGATCTCAACGCGCGGTGCGGAACACCTGCAGGTCGAGGTCCCGCACCTTCTTGCGCAGGGTGTTGCGGTTGACGCCGAGCAGCTCCGCCGCACGGATCTGGTTGCCCCGGGTGGCGGCCAGCGCCGCGCCGATCAGCGGGCCTTCGATCTCGCGCAGGATGCGGTGGTAGAGGCCGGGTGGCGGCAGGGTGTCCCGGTAGTTGGAGAAGTAATCCGACAGGTGGCGCTCCACCGCGCCGGACAGGGTCTCGTTGTCGGCGCCGGCCTTGCGGGCGGTGCCGTTGCCGGCCGAGGCCGGGGGGCTGAGCGGCAGCGTATCGAGCTCCGCCTCGATGACCGGGCCGGTGATGGTCTCCTGCGGGTAGAGGGCGGCCAAGCGTCGGACGAGGTTCTCGAGCTCGCGCACGTTGCCGGGCCAGCGGTAGCGCTTCAGCCGCTCCATCGCCTCGCCGTCGAGCATCTTTCGCGTCAGGCCCTCGCGCTCGACCTGGATGAAGAAGTGGCGGACGAGGTCCGGCACGTCCTCGGAGCGCTCGCGCAGCGCCGGCAGCCGCAGCGGCACCACGTTGAGCCGGAAGAACAGGTCCTCGCGAAAGATCCCCTGCTGGATCGAGATGCGCAGATCCTTGTTGGTCGCGGCGATGATGCGGACGTTGGTCTTGATCGGCACCCGGCCACCGACCGTGGTGTACTCGCCCTGCTGCAGCACGCGCAGCAGCCGGGTCTGCGCCTCCATCGGCATGTCGCCGATCTCGTCGAGGAACAGCGTGCCGCCCTCCGCCTGCTCGAAGCGGCCGGCGGAGCGCTGCAGCGCGCCGGTGAAGGCGCCCTTCTCGTGGCCGAACAGCTCGGATTCGATCAGGTCGCGCGGGATCGCGGCCATGTTGACCGGCACGAACGGCCCGGTGCGGCGGCGGCCGTAATCGTGGAGCGCGCGCGCCACCAGCTCCTTGCCGGTGCCGGATTCGCCGGTGATCATCACGGTGAGGTCGGTCGGCATCAGCCGGGCGAGCGCCCGGTAGATCTCCTGCATCGCCGGCGAGCGCCCGACGAGCGGGATGTCCTCGTTGTCGGGGGCCGAGGCGGCCGCCGCCGTACCGCGGGGCCGCGACAGCGCCCGGCCGACGATGGCGATCAGCTCCTTCAGGTCGAAGGGTTTCGGCAGGTACTCGTAGGCGCCGCGCTCGGACGCGCGGATCGCGGTCATGAAGGTGTTCTGCGCGCTCATGACGATGACCGGCAGCTCCGGCCGCACCCGCTTGATCCGCGGCAGCAGGTCGAACACGTTCTCGTCGGGCATGACCACGTCGGTGATGACGAGGTCGCCCTCCCCTTGCGCCACCCAGCGCCACAGGGTAGCGCAGTTGCCAGTGGACCGGACTTCGTAGCCGGCCCGCGACAGCGCCTGGTTCAGGACGGTGCGGATCGCGGCGTCGTCGTCCGCGACGATGATGTGGCCGTTGGGCATGACTCTTACTCGGGCTCCGCGACCGCTTCGCGCCCGTCGCGGGCGCTCGACATGGGCAGCAGGATTCGGAAGGCGGTGCGGCGGGGGGCGGGATCGCACTCGACGATGCCCCCATGGTCGCCGACGATCTTGGCGACCAATGCAAGTCCGAGGCCGGAGCCTTGCGCCTTCGTCGTCACGAACGGATCGAACAGGTCCGGGAGCAGGTCTGGCGAGATGCCCGGGCCGTTGTCGCGCACCGCCACCTCGATCGGCAGGCTGACGCGCTCGCGCGAGCCCGGGACCTGGAGGCGCAGGCCGGTGCGGAAGGCGGTCGACAGGGTGATCTCGCCGTCGACCGCGTCGGCGCCGATCGCTTCCGCCGCGTTCTTCACGAGGTTCAGGATCACCTGGACCAACTGGTCGCGGTTGCCGAGCACCGGCGGCAGCGACGGGTCGTAGGTCTCGACGAAGCGGATGTGGCGCCCGAAGCCGGATTGCGCCGAGCGCTTCACCTGGTCGAGCACCCCGTGGACGTTGACCGGGCCGCGCTCGACCGGCCGCTCGTCGCCGAACAGCTCCATCCGCTCGACGATCCGCACGATCCGGTCGGTCTCCTCGCAGATCAGGCTGGTCAGCACCCGGTCCTCCTCGGGCCCGGACTGCTCGAGCAGCTGGGCCGCGCCGCGGATGCCGGCGAGCGGGTTCTTGATCTCGTGTGCGAGCATCGCGCCGAGCGCCACCATCGAGCGCGCCGCGCCGCGATGCGTGAGCTGGCGGTTCATCTTGTCGGCGATGGTGCGCTCCTGGAGCATCAGCACCACCGCCTCGGCGTCGTCCCCGAGCGAGGTCGCGAACACGTCGACGCTGCGCTCGGCGCCCGAGCGCGGCTGGGTCAGCTCGACCCGGTACTCGCTGACGCTGGAGCCTCGGCGGCGCACCTCCGCCACCAGCGCGATGATCGGCGAGGCGAAGGGGATGATGTCGCGGAGCCGACGCCGCTGCATCAGCCGGGCGGAGTAGTCGAAGAACGCCTCGGCCGCGTGGTTGCAGTGCATGATGCGATCGTCCGCGCCGATGGTCAGCACCGGCAGCGGCAAGGCGTTGATCACGGCCTCCGCGCTCGGCATGCCGCGCGGTCTCGCCGCAAGGTCCTTGCTCGAAGCCTCATGGCCGACCGGCACGGCGTCGCCCCTACTTTCCCCGTCGCTCATGCGGCCTCCGCGATCGCCGGGGCGGCCTCGAAAGCGGCCCGCAGGAGCCGATCCGCCACCTCCGGGTCGGTGGTGGTCAGGAGCCGCGTGCGTTCGGATGCGCCGAGGCCGCCGGCGGCCTCGGCATAGGCCGCCAGGTGCTTGCGGGCGTGGCGCACCCCCATGTGTGGGCCGTAGAGCGCAATGAGCCCAGCGTAGTGCGACGCCGCCAGCGCCGCCCGCTCCGTCCGCGAGAGCGACGGCACCGGGCGCCCGGCCAGGCCCGCGGCGATGGCGCCGACGAGCCACGGCCGCCCGACGGCCGCGCGGCCGACCATGATGCCGGCGGCACCCGAAGCCGTCAGGCACGCCCTGGCGGTGGCCAGGTCCGTCACGTCGCCGTTGGCGATGACGGGGATCGACACCGCGGACACGACCGCGCGAATCGCCGCCCAATCGGCGCTGCCCTTGTAGAATTGCTGGCGGGTGCGGCCGTGCACGGTCACCGCGTTCAGCCCCAGCGCCTGCGCCCGGCGGGCGAGGTCCGCCGCGTTCAGGCTCTGGTGGTCCCAGCCGAGACGCATCTTCACCGTCACCGGGATCGACACCGCCTCGCGGACCGCCGCAAGCAGGCGGCCGGCGTGGTCGAGGTCGCGCATCAGCGCCGAGCCGGAGGCGATGCCGGTGACGACCTTGGCCGGGCAGCCCATGTTGACGTCGATCACGTCCGCGCCGTTCGCCTCGGCGATCCGCGCGGCCTCCGCCATCGGCTCGGGCGCGCAGCCGGCGAGCTGGACGACGTGGGGCGCGATGCCCGAGCCCTCCGCGCGAAGGCGCGCCTCCTCCGACCCGCGGGCGAACTCGGCGGCCGCGACCATCTCCGACACCACCGCGCTCGCGCCGGCGCCTCGAGCGATCCGGCGCATGTGCAGGTCGGTGACGCCCGACAGCGGCGCCAGCAGCACCACTGGGTCGACCGAGCGCTCCCCTCGCAGGACGCTCAAATAATGATCAGCTATCATTCTGCACAACAAATAGACAAAAGCGGTTCGATGCAAGCCCTAAGGCGGGGGTCGGGCGGGGAACCGCGCGATTTGATTTCGCTTCATCCCCCGCTTAAACGACAGGCAGATTTTTGAGGACCCGGACCGGCCGCATGGCAGGCGGTCGCGGCCACGGCACGACGGAACCCCAGCCATGTCCGAACCCGGATCGAGCGTCGCCGTCGTCGTCGTGGCGGCCGGTCGCGGCATCCGCATCGGCGGCGGGATGCCCAAGCAATACCACCGCGTCGGCGGGCAGGCGGTCCTCACCCGCACCCTCGACGCCCTCGGGGGCGATTCCGTCATCGACCGCATCCAGGTGGTGATCGCGGCCGACGCGGCGGCGTTCTTCGAGACCTGCCGCGCCGAGCTGTCGCCCTCGGTCGCCGACAAGCTGCTGCCGCCGGTCGAGGGCGGCGCGACGCGGCAGGATTCGGTCCGGGCCGGCCTCGAGGCGCTCGCCGCGGCCGGGGCCCCGGACGTCGTCCTCGTCCACGACGCGGCCCGGCCTTTCGTCGATTCCGAGCTGATCGCGCGCGCGGTCGCCGCCGGCCGCGACCACGGCGCCGCGGTTCCGGGCGTGGCGGTCGCCGACACGATCAAGCTCGTCGAGGACCGGGACGGCATCGGGCGCGTGCGCGAGACCCCGGCCCGCGAGAATCTGCGCGCGGTGCAGACGCCGCAGGCCTTCGCCTTCGGCCTGCTGCGCGCTGCGCACCGGGCCGCGGCCGAGGAAGGCCTCCACGCCTTCACCGACGACGGGGCGCTGGCCGAATGGGCCGGGCACGCTGTCGTGGTGTTCGCCGGCGACCTGCGCAACCGCAAGATCACCCAACCCGCCGACCTGATCGAGGCCGACCGGGCTTTCGCCGGCCCGTCCCCCACAAGCTCGGGCGCGGAGACCGCCAAGGACATTGCCATGACCGCTTACGTGACCCGCCTCGGCACCGGCTTCGACGTGCACGCCTTCACCGAGGGCGACCACGTCTGGCTCGGCGGCGTGAAGATCCCGGCCGACCGCGGCGTGCTCGCCCATTCCGACGGCGACGTCGCCCTGCACGCGCTGACCGATGCCCTGCTCGGCGCCATCGCCGACGGCGACATCGGCACGCATTTCCCGCCCTCCGACGAGCAGTGGCGCGGTGCATCCTCGGACAGGTTCCTCGCCCACGCCTGCACGCTGGTGCGCGCGCGCGGCGGCCGCATCGACCACCTCGACATCACGGTGCTGGCGGAAGCCCCCCGCATCGGCGCCCACCGCGAGGCGATCCGCGCGCGCATCGCCGAGATCTGCGCCGTGCCGCTCACCGCGGTGTCGATCAAGGCGACGACGACGGAGAAGCTCGGCTTCGTCGGCCGCGCGGAAGGCCTCGCCGCCCAGGCCGCCGCCACGGTGCGGCTGCCGGAGGACGCGAAGGCCGACCCCGTCGACGCCCAGGCCGAGACGGCCATGCGCCAGGGCTGACGGCCTCGGGCCGTCACCGCCGGACTTCCTCATCCCGATGATCCGGTGCAGGATGCGGAAATGACGGATCTTCTCGAACAGGCGGTCGCCGCGGCCCGGGGCTTGGCCCCCGACCGGCAGGACGACATCGCCCGCATGGTCCTGAGGATCGCCGAGGAGGCGCGACGGCCGGCCGCCCTGACCGCCGAGGACGAAGCGTCGTTCGCGATCTCCCGCGCGCAGGCCGCCCGCGGCGAGTTCGCCACCGACGACGCGGTGCGGGCGGTCTGGGCGAAGCACGGCTTGTGAAGCTTCGCTTCACGCCTGCGGCCCTCACGGAACTCGATGACACCCTGAGCTACGTTCGCGCGCGCTCGCCGCATGGCGCCGATCGGGTCCAGGCCCGTGCACGCCACGTTGGACCTTTTGCTGCTCCATCCCGAGTCTGGCCGCGGCACGCGCCTGTCCGAGCCGCGGCGGATCGCAGCCAACCCGTATCCGTACGGCGTCTTCTACGAAGTCTCGGGCGATACCATCGTCGTCATCGCGATCCGCCACGCCGCCCGCGATCCCGATTCGATGCCGGACGGCGAGGAGACCTGAGCGATGTTCGACGACGCCCTGCTGGCCCGCGCCAAGGCTCTGGTCGCGGCCTACGCCAAGGCCGGCACCCGAATCGCGACGGCGGAATCCTGCACCGGAGGCCTCGTCGCCGGCCTGCTGACCGCGGTGCCCGGCTCGTCGGCGGTGGTCGAGCGCGGCTTCGTCACCTACTCGAACGAGGCGAAATCCGAGGCGATCGGGGTGCCCGCCGAACTCATCGAGGCGCATGGGGCGGTCAGCGAGGCCGTCGCCCGCGCGATGGCGGACGGCGCGCTCGCGGCCTCGCGGGCCGACGTGGCGGTGGCGATCACCGGGATCGCCGGGCCCGGCGGCGGAAGCGCGGCCAAGCCCGTCGGCCTCGTGCATTTCGGCCTGGCGACAAGAGGTGGCGTACACCACCTGGAGCGGCGCTACGGCGACCTCGGCCGCGCCGAAATCCGACGCCGCGCGGTGCTGGACGCGCTGGACCTACTGGAATCGGCGCTCTGAAGCTGAGCCGCGCGGTTCAGCGACGAGACGAGCTGGACCAACCCTCGCGGAAGCGACGCGCCCCAAACCGCCTGAACCGCCCTCAGGCGGTGCCGTAGACCCGGTCCGCCCGGCTCTCGAAGGCGTCGGTGAACTTGCGGAAGGCGCGGTCGAACATCGTGCCCATCAGCAGGCCGAGGGCGAAGCTCTTAAATTCGTAGGTGATAAAGAAGTCGACGTCGCAACCGCCGTCGCGGCCGGGCTTGAACGCCCAGCGGTTCTCGAGGTGCCGGAACGGGCCGTCGATGTACTCGGCGGTGATCTTGAGGTCCGCGGGGGCGAGGCCGACGCGGGTGGTGAAGCGCTCGCGGATCGCCTTGTAGCCGACGCCCATCTCAGCCACGAGCACCTCCATCCCCTCCCCGGTTCCAGGCTGGCGCCGCAGCACGCGCAGCGATTCGCACAGCGGCAGGAACTCGGGGTAATGCTCCACGTCGGCGACGAGGTCGTACATCTGCTGGGGCGAGTGACGCACCCAGCGGGTGATCCGGAAGGACGGCATCGACGGCTCAGGCTGTGAAGGGGGCGGAGGCGAGAGCTCCCGCGGGCATCAGCGCGCCGCCCCGCTGCGCGGTTCCCTCGGACGAGGTCCGCACCATCGCCGCAGCCGCCTCCGCCGGCACGCCGAGCCGCGCGTTGCGGGCGGCCCGCAGCTTCGAAAAATCCTCGCCGGCATGGTGCGACGAGCGGGTCAGCGGCGTCGCCGAGACCAGCAGGAAGCCCTTGGCGTAGGCGGTGGTCTCGAAGGCCTTGAACTCGTCGGGTGGCACGAAGCGGATCACCTCGTGGTGCTTCTTGGTCGGCTGCAGGTACTGGCCGATGGTGAGGAAGTCGACGTCGGCCGAGCGCAGGTCGTCCATCAGCTGCACGACCTCGTTCCGCTCCTCGCCGAGGCCGACCATGATGCCGGACTTGGTGAAGATCGACGCGTCGAGCTCCTTGACCCGCTGGAGCAGGCGCACCGAGTGGAAGTAGCGGGCGCCGGGTCGGACCGTGAGGTAGTTGCCGGGCACCGTCTCGAGGTTGTGGTTGAACACGTCGGGCCGCGCCGCGACCACGGTCTCCAGCGCGCCGTCCTTGCGCAGGAAGTCCGGCGTCAGGATCTCGATCGTGGTGCCGGGGCTGAGCCGGCGGATCGCCGCGATGGTGCGGGCGAAGTGCTCGGCCCCGCCGTCGGCGAGGTCGTCGCGGTCGACGGAGGTGATGACGACGTGGTGCAGGCCGAGCTTGGCCACCGAGTCGCCGATCTTCTCCGGCTCGTCGGCGTCGAGGGCGCCCGGCAGGCCGGTGCGCACGTTGCAGAAGGCGCAGGCCCGCGTGCAGGTGTCGCCCATGATCATGAAGGTGGCGTGCCGCTTCTCCCAGCATTCGCCGATGTTGGGGCAGCCGGCCTCCTCGCAGACCGTCACGAGGCCGTGCTCGCGCACGATCGCGCGGGTCTCTGCCCAGGCCGGGGACCCCGGCGCCTTCACGCGGATCCAGTCCGGCTTGCGCAGCTGGACCGGCTGGTCCGGCCGGTGCGCCTTCTCCGGGTGGCGGATGCGGGGCGCGAGCGGCGGCCGCGGATCGTTCTTCAGCAGATCGAGGACGGTCGCCATGCCACACCGCGTGCGAGGCACCCGCGGCGCGGGCATCGGGAGAGAGCTTCGACTTAAGGCGTCCGGACCCGTGCCGCAAACCGCCGCGACCGCAGGTCGCCCACGAACCCGAGACAGGGCTTGCGGAATCGTCACGGCGGACCGGCCCGCGCGATCGGCCGCAACCGGCCGCCGGAACCCGGCGGGACCGATCCGGTTCCCTCGGTTTCCAGCCGTACGCGGCCCGCATCGAAGGACGATCGCTTGACCCGGATCCTGCGCCTCGCGCTCGCCGCGCCCCTGTCGCTCGCGCTCGGCGCACACTTTGCGCTCGGCGCCTCTGTCGCCCTCGCCGCCCCCGGCCCGGAGGACAAGCCGGCGCAGAGCGACGGGCTGGTGGTGCCGGGCACCGGGCCGGGCACCAGCGCGGGCGGCGGCCCCTCCGACGTCGGGATCAAGCGCGCCGGATCGAAGGCGGATGCCGAGGGCCGCAACAAGCTCGTTCCTGCCGGCTTCCTCACCACCGACGTGATCGGCATCAAGGTCTCGGACAACGCCGGCAACGCGCTCGGCACCGTCGTCGACCTGGTGATGGAGGACGGGCGCACTCTGACGGCGGTGGTGCTCGACATCGGCGGCTTCCTTGGCGTCGGCACGCGCTACGTCGCGGTGCAGCCGGCCGCCCTGATCCTGTCGCCGGGCGGCGACCGCTACGCCGCCACGCTTGACATGAGCAAGGAACAGCTCGGGGCCGCGCCGGATTTCAAGTACAGCAAGTACAAGCCCCAAAACTGACGCCTCGTCAGGTGGTTGCTGTCGGTTCCGGAGCTTAGGAGCCGGCCAATCCCGGCCCTGCTAGGGCGCCGAAATCCGCCTTCAAGAATGTCGCTTACGGTCAAGCTTGGCTATGACGCCGTCCACGGAGTTTTCGGTGGGAACGGTGATAGTCGAGGCCTTGCGGGAGGCGATCCGGTTGCGCGCGACGCGGCGCTCGCGCGACTTGCGGATCGGCACCAGCGGCTGCGCCCGCACGCCGCCGGCCGGCATCGCCGACCGCGCCGCGCCCTCCGCCCACAGCCTCACGGCCCGCGAACTGATCGCGATGGCGCAGGCCGCGCGCCGGACGCGGAGCAGGGAGACGCGAGAGGGCTGAGGTGTCTTAGATGTTTGGTCCCGGGATTTGGTGGAGCGGGTTTGACCTGAAGCGGCCCGGCTCGGCGGACCATGCTTTGCAGATGGCCTCGTAGGGCGTGAGGCCACGCAGGGTCTTGAGGCGGCGGCCAAAGTTATAGGCGCTGACGAAGTCGGCCAGGTGCGCGCGAAGCTGCTCATGGCTGTCGTAGTGGTAGCGTTTGACCGTCGCGTCCTTGATCGTTCGGTTCATCCGCTCGACCTGACCGTTGGTCCAGGGGTGCCGCGGCTTGGTCAGGCGATGGTCGATATCGTTGCGAGCGCAGGCGGCCTCGAAGCTGTGGGCTCGGAATGTTTCGCCGGCCGCGATCGCTTGCCTGATGATGGAGGCGGCCGAGGCAACGTTGCCGGGTGTCGTGAAGTGGGTGCCGTTATCGGTGAGCACGGTGTGCACCTTGTAGGGCACGGCCTCGATGAGATGGCGAAGGAAGTCGCCTGCGACCCGCCGTGTCGCCTTCTCGTGCAACTCGACAAAGGCGAACTTGGTCGTGCGGTCGATGGCGACGAGCAGGTAGAGCCGCCCTTCCGCCGTGTGAACCTCAGCCAGATCGATGTGGAAGTACCCGAGCGGATAAGCCTTGAAGCGCGAGCGCTTGGGCTTGTCGCCGTCGACCTCCGGCAATCGGCTGATGCCGTGGCGCTGCAGGCAGCGGTGTAGCGACGAACGGGTCAGGTGCGGGATCGTCGCCTGGAGCGCGTAGAGGCAGTCATCGAGCGGCAGGAGCGTGTGACGGCGAAAGGCGACGACGATCGCCTCGTCTTCCAGTGACAACACCGTCGAACGCGGATCCTTCGGCCCCGTGCGCTGGTCGGCGACCGAGGTCCGCTGCCGCCACTTTGAGACCGTCTTCTGGTTGATCCCGTAGCGCTTCGAGAGTGCCCTCAGGCTCGCTTGACTATGCTGGATCGCTCGACGGATCGCCTCCGTCGTCGTGGCGCTGCCGTGAAGAACCTGGCCCATAACGCGTCCCTCCACTCAGACGTGAAGATCGCACCATCAAACCCTGGGATCAAACATTTTCCTCACGCGAGCCGGCATCCACCTCGCTGAAAAATGCTCTAGCCGCCGCCCGGGGCAGCGCCGAGGCCCGCCACCTGGCAGATGTCGCGGGCGGGTTCGGCCAGCACCGTCTGGGCGGCCGCGACTTCAGGTTGCGCGGGCGCCGACACGGCGAGGGTCTGGGCGGCGTGGATCGCCTCGGCCGGGATTGTCTCGGCAAAGGCCATCGCCGTCGGGGCGGGAGGCGGCGTCTGGCTCAGGCTGCCGGCCTTGCGCTTCTCGTAGAAGGCGTTGCCGCCCGCCACCGCCACGTAGTGCATGTTGTCGTAGGGGTATTTCCGGCCGGCGGTGTGGAAGTACATCGCCCGGCCGACCTTGGGGTGGCGTTCGCCGGCCAGGATCGCGTCCGCCGCGTCGGCGACCTTCGACAGGTCCTTCTCCGCCATCGGCTTCGTCAGCACGCCGGCCGCGAATTGCCGTGGCTGGCCGACCACCGAGCAGATGCCGCCGTTCGGGAAGGCGGCGTTCTCCAGGCGGTTCATCACCACCGTCCCGACCGCGAGAAGGCCCTCGGGGTCGCTGCGGTTCGATTCGAAGTACATCGCGCGGCCGAGGCAGTCGCGCTCCGCGTCGGACACCACCATCGGCTTGCCGTGCGTCGCGCCGGTGACGAGGGCGGTGTTCGCGCTGGTGTTGCAGGCGCCGAGGCTCGGTCCGAGCAGCAGGACCGACAGGGCCGGCACCGTCCATCTCGCCCGAACACCCTGCATGCCGTCCCGCCTCCCAGCCCGTCGCCCCGCCGATGCGACGGGTTCCGGCCAAGCTCTGTCCGAAAGGCGCGGATTTTGTGGCGCCCGAATTGTTTGGCGTTGTGGTGAACCGACGGTTGCATCAGCGCAGCTGGGCTTGCGCCTTCAGCATCGCCATGGCGATCTCGCGGAACGCGGCGGTGGGCACGGCGACGGACGGGGTGCGCCCCTCCTCCGGGTTGCCCGCTACGAGCACGCCGACCACCACGGGGCGTCCGCCTTCGACCTGCAGCAGCGCCGAGCCGGATTCGCCGGGCACCGCGCGGCAATCGTGCAGCAGGAGGGGCGCCGGCCCGGGGTTTCGCCACGCGCTGCAATGCCCCTGCGCGGTCATCAGCTGCGGCTTCAGCCGGCTGTAGCCGGCCCGCCGGATCTCGCGCCGGATCGCGGCCGGGTCGGCGTCGGGGGCTGCATCCTCCAGCGTCAGCGGCGTGCCGGGGATCGGCTCGACGAGCTCCACGAGGGCCCAGTCGGCCTGCATGTTCGGTTGCGCGGTGCCGTAGGCGTAGGCGTAGTCGTCCGGCTTGCGGTAGGCGGCGGCCAGGCTGTGGGCGCGGTAGGTGCCCTGGCGATAGCCGGCCACGAAGTGGACCACGCCAGGGTTGACCCAGCGCTTGCGCGGTTCGTCCCACAGGCAGTGGGCGGCGGTGAGCGCGAGCCGCGGTCCGATCAGGGTCGCGGTGCAGGATTGCAGGCGGTTGGTGCCGAGCACCACGTTGAGCTTGCCGATCGCGCTGTAGGGCCAGGCCTCCGCCTCGAAGGTAATGTCCTCAGCGCGCGCGGCGCCGGCCCACAGGCCCGCGCAGAAAAGGACGAGGGCGCGCACCGGCCTCAACCCGCCACGTGGCGGGCGAACGACGCGAGATCGATGTTGCCGCCGCTGATCACCACGCCGACGCGCTTGCCCCGCACGTCGAGGCGGCCGTGCATCACCGCCGCGGCCGCGAGGCAGCCGGTCGGCTCGACGACGAGCTTCATGCGCTCGGCGAAGAAGCGCATCGTGGCGACGAGCTCGTCGTCCGTCACCGTGACGATGTCGGCGACGCGCTCCTGAATGATCGGGAAGGTCATCGATCCGAGGAACGTGGTCTGCGCGCCGTCGGCGATGGTCCGCGGCACCGGGATCGTCACGATCCGCCCCGCGCGGAACGATTGCTGTCCGTCGTCGCCGGCCTCCGGCTCGACGCCGACGACCAAACAGCCCGGCGCGCGCTCGGCGGCGACCAGCGCGCAGCCCGACAGCATGCCGCCGCCGCCGAGGCAGACGACGAGCATGTCGAGCGGCCCGGTCTCTTCGATCAACTCGAGGGCCAGCGTCCCCTGGCCGGCGATCACGTCCGGATGGTCGTAGGGCGGGATCAGGGTTAGGCCACGCGCCTCCGCCAACGTCCGCCCGAGGGCGACGCGATCCTGGGTGTAGCGGTCGTAGCGCACCACCTCGGCGCCGTAGCCCTGGGTCGCCGCGACCTTCATCGCCGGCGCGTCCTCCGGCATCACGATGGTGGCCGGCACGTTCAGGATGCGGCTCGCCAGGGCGATCGCCTGGGCGTGGTTGCCCGAGGAATAGGCGATGACGCCGCGCGCCCGCGCGTCGTCGTCGAGCGCCGCGATCGCGTTGTAGGCGCCGCGGAACTTGAAGGCGCCGGCCCGCTGCAGGTTCTCCGCCTTGAAGAACAGGCTCGCCCCGGTGCGTTCGTCGGCGGTGCGCGAGGTCAACACCGGGGTGCGGTGCGCCACGCCGGCGATGCGCTCGGCGGCGCGCGCCACGTCGGCGAAGGTCGGCAGGCGCTGGGTCGCATCGGTCATCGGCGGCTCGCTGGGGCGCCTGCACCGCTCGCGCCCCGGGCGCGACCCTTCGGCGAGGGAGCCTCGGCCGCATCCTATACGCGCTGCCGGGCGGCTCCGGCACCCTCGGCGCAACCGGAGCCAATCGGCCGCTCGGCTCTTATCTCCCGGTCAGGCCGGTTGGTTGGGCTTGGTGGCTTGCGAAACAGGGATTCACGGGACCATGCGGACAGGTACGAAGATCGGGCTCGGGGCGCTGGCGGTCCTTCTCCTCGGCGGTGCGGCCTTCGTGCGCTTCGCGGTCTATCCCGAGAGCGCGTCGCTCCAGCTCGCCGACGGCCAGGGGGCGAGCCCGACCCTGCCCGCTCCGAACGCCACGCCGCTGCCCACCGTCAACATCGCGCCGGCCGCGGGCTGGGCGAAGGGTGCGAAACCAGCGCCTGCCTCCGGCCTGTCGGTCGCCGCCTTCGCCGAGGGGCTCGACCACCCGCGCTGGCTCTACACGCTGCCGAACGGCGACGTGCTGGTTGCCGAGAGCAACACGCCGCCCTCCGATGGGAAATTCCCCGGCGTGAAGGCCTGGATCGCCGGGAAGATCATGGATCGGGCGGGCGCGGGCGTGAAGAGCCCGGACCGGATCACGCTGCTGCGCGACGCCGACGGGGACGGTGTCGCCGAGGTGAAGACGGTCTACCTCAAGAACCTGACCTCGCCGTTCGGCATGGCGCTCGTCGGCAACGATCTCTACGTCGCCAACGCCGACGCCCTGGTGCGGGTGCCCTACGAGGCGGGCAAGACCGAGAACGCCGCGACTCCGGAGAAGGTCGTCGACCTCCCGGCCGGGATCAACCACCACTGGACCAAGAACGTCGTCGCGAGCCCCGACGGCACCCGCCTGTTCGTCACCGTCGGCTCGAACAGCAACGTCGCCGAGAACGGGCTCGAGGCCGAGAAGGGCCGCGCCGCGATCTGGGAATACACTCTCGCAACCAAGGCCTTCCGCGAATTCGCCACCGGCCTGCGCAACCCGAACGGCCTCGGCTTCGAGCCCAAGACCGGCACGCTCTGGGCCGCCGTGAACGAGCGCGACGAGATCGGCAGCGACCTCGTGCCGGACTACGTCACCTCGGTGAAGGAGGGGGGATTCTACGGCTGGCCCTACAGCTATTACGGCCAGCACGTCGACGACCGCGTCAGCCCGCAGCGGCCGGACCTAGTCGCCAAGGCGATCGTGCCGGACTACGCGCTGGGCCCCCACACCGCCTCCCTTGGCATCGCCTTCTCGCAGGGCGCGAACCTGCCGCCGGCCTGGACGAGCGGCCTGTTCGTCGCCCAGCACGGTTCGTGGAACCGGCGGCCGAAAAGCGGCTACAAGGTGATCTACGTGCCGTTCGCCGACGGCCGCCCCGCGGGCAAGCCAATCGACGTGCTCGCCGGCTTCCTCGACGCCGACGAGAAGGCGCAGGGGCGCCCGGTGGACGTGGCCTTCGACAAGACCGGGGCGCTGCTCGTCTCGGACGACGTCGGCAACGCGGTCTGGCGCGTGACGGGGGCGGCAGCCTCACAGTGAGGGCTCGCGGTCAAATGTCCGCGTACGGCTGAAGTCGAGCGTGGAGATGATGCTGCCGCGGCCCTGACTGAGGCTGTCCCCAGCGCCTTCGGCGGCCCTGGGAACCGTTGTGATGGTGGCCGGCTTCCGGGATTGGGTCGGTGAATAACTTATGCCGCATCCGTTCATCCTGCACACAGACAGGGTATGCGATGTGCGATCACGGCCTCCGTCGCTGGAAAAACGAGCTTCCGTGAAGATCGCCATCATCGCCCACCTGAAGTTCCCCATCGCGCAGCCGTATCCGGGCGGTCTGGAGATGCACACGCATCTCCTCGCCGGCGCCCTGAAGCGACGCGGCCACGACGTGACGCTGTTCGCGTCGGAGGGATCCGATCCGGCACTTGCGCCGGTCTACGTCTGCCAGCCCACCGGCGACGGCCTCGGCGATCCATTGCGGCATGCTTCGATCGACCGCGCCGAGAACGCGGCCTATGCGCGGATCATGGACGCGGTGCGCAACGGCGACTTCGACATCCTGCACAACAACAGTCTTCACGATCTCCCGCTGCGCCGAAGCCAAGACCTCGCGATCCCGATGGTGACGGCCCTGCACACGCCGCCGTTCGAATCGCTCGAGGCGGGCGTGCGCGCCGCGCCCGTTACGATGCCCTTCGCCGCCGTCTCGAACCACACCGCTGACGCCTGGCGCGAGATCGTCGCCGAGCCGGTGGTGATCGGCAACGGCGTCGAGCTTTCTGTCTTCGTCTACCGCCCGGTGCCGGACCCGGTGCCGTACGTGTTCTGGTCCGGTCGGATCGTGCCCGAGAAGGGCCTCCACCTGGCGATCGACGCCGCGCGCGCCGCCGGCCTGCCTCTGCATTTCGCCGGCCCGCGACCGAACCCCGCCTACTGGGCCGACTGGATCGCCCCGCGGCTGGGGGATGACCTCACCGATCTCGGCCATCTCGGCCATGCCGACCTCGCGCGCCACCTCGGCGGGGCGCGGGCGGCTTTGGTGACCCCGCGCTGGGAGGAGCCGTTCGGCCTGGTGGTCGCCGAGGCGCTGGCCTGCGGCACCCCGGTCGCCGGCTTCCGCCGCGGCGCGCTGCCCGACATCCTCGACGCGTCGTGCGGCGCGCTCGCCGAGCCCGACGACGTCGCGAGCCTGTCCGACGCCATCGTCCGCGCCGTCGCCCTCGACCGCCGGGCCTGCCGCCAGCGGGCCGAGGACCTATTCGACGCCGACGCGATGACCGCCGGCTACGAGGCGCTGTACGAGGCGGCGCTCGCCGCCCACGATCTTTCGCGCCTTCCGCCGCCGCGCCTGCGCCGCGTCGCCGGGGCCCAGGCCTGACCATGCGCCCGTCCGAACAGGCGGTCGTCTGCGTGCCCGCCCGCGACGAGGAGGTTTGCCTGCCGCGCCTCCTGCGCTCGCTCGCCGCCCAGGACGGCATCGCGGCCGACGTGCGGCTTCGCGTCCTGATCGTGGCCAACAACTGCACCGACGGCACCGTCGCCGCCGTGCGCGCGATGCAGGCCGCCGACATCGCACCCACGCTCGCGATCCGGGTCGTCGAGGCGCATCTGTCGGGGGCCGAGGCCCATGTCGGGACCGCCCGGCGGATGGCGCTGGACGCCGGTGCCGCCTGGCTCGAAGCCGACGGATGCCCCGACGGGATCCTGCTCACCACCGATGCCGACGCGCGGGTGCCGCGCGGCTGGCTCGCGGCCAACCTTCGGGCGCTCGAAGGGGCCGAGATCGTCGGCGGCCGCCTCGTGATCGACCCGGAGGACGCGATCGACCCGGCGCTCGCCGACCTGCACGCCCGGATCGAGCGCTACTGGGCCTCCGTTCGCCGGATCGAGGACGCGCTCGATCCGCCGCCGCACGATCCGGCCCCCCGGCACGGCGACCACACCGGTGCGAGCTTGGCGCTCCGGGCCGCCCTCTACCGGAGCGTCGGCGGCCTGCCGGCCCTGCCGCGCGGCGAAGACAACGCGTTGGTCGCCCGCGTCCGCGAGGCCGGCGGCCGCCTGCGCCACTGCCCCGACGTGTCGGTGATGGTCTCCGACCGCGCCGCCGGCCGGGCCCAGGGCGGCATGGCCACCGAGATGGTGCGCCGCGCCGCGACTGCCCGCGCCGACCTGCCCTACCGCCTCCCCGAGCCGCGCCATTGGGAAACGGTGATCGCCCGCCGTGCCGCCCTCCGGCGCACCTGGCTCGGCCTGGAGGGCACGGCGCGCCACGCGGCCCTGGCGGCGTTCGGCCTGACCGCGGCGGACCTCGCGGCCATCGATCCCGACGCCTGCGTCAACGACATCGCCTTCGTCGAGCGGGCGAGCCCGATCTGCGAGGCCGCCGACGGGCCTGCCCCGGAGATGGATCTCGACGACGCGCTCGCGGGCTTCGACGCGATCCTGCGCCCGAGCGCGGCGGCGTGACGCGACCGGTCGGCTACTACGTCCACCATCAGGGCGCCGGCCACTGGCAGCGGGCCTGCCTGATCGCCCGCGAGATGAAGCGGCCGTGCACGCTGATCGGCACCCTGGCCGCATTCGATCGCGGCGGCGCGCCCGGGGCCACGCTCGACCTGCCCGACGACCGACTTCCGGAGGGCGGGTTCGACGGGCGCGACGGCGCGGAGACGCGCCCGGAAGCGTTCCACTACGCGCCCCTCGGTCTGCCGGGCCTGCGCGACCGGATGGCGGCGATCGCGGCCTGGATCGCGGAAGCCGACCCGGTTCTGCTGGTGGTGGACGTCTCGGTCGAGGTCGCGCTGTTCGCGCGGCTGCTGTCGGTACCGGTGCTGATCGTCCGGCTTGCCGGCACCCGCGACGACCGGCCCCATCTCGAGGCCTTCCGCAGCGCCGAGCGCCTGATCGCCCCGTTTCCGAGCGTCCTCGACGGCGCGGACCTCCCCGTCTGGGTCCGCGACAAGACGCATTACGCGGGCTTTCTGGGCGCGACCGCCCGGCCCGGCCCGGCGCTGGAGCCCGACGGCCCGATTGTCGTAGTGTTCGGCCGCGGCGGCGCGGGCGGAACCGTGGCGGCGCTCGCCGACGCGGCGCACGCGGTGCCGGAGCGCGCCTGGCACGTCCTCGGACCCGTGGCGGGTGCCGCCCTGCCCTCGACCCTGCCCCCCAACCTGCACCTGCACGGATGGGTCGCCGACATCGGCCCGCACCTCGCCCGGGCCGCCCTGGTCGTCGGCGGCGCCGGCGACGGCGTGGTCGCGGCGGTGGCGGCGGCGGGGCGGCGCTTCGTCTGCCTGCCCGAACCGCGGGCCTTCGGCGAGCAGACCGAGAAGGCGGCCGCGCTCGAACGTCTCGGCGCGGCCGTGGTCCGCTCGTCCTGGCCCGAGGCCGACGAATGGCCCGCCCTGGTGAAGGCCGGCCTCGCCCTGGACCCCGCGGCGATCTCCGCCCTGCACGATCCCGACGCGGTGCCGCGCCTCGCCGCCGCGATCGAAGGCATCGCCGCCGGCCTCGAAGCGAGCTGAACCGGCGTCGGCCGGCCGAGCCTCAGAACGGCCGGTGCGCCGGCACTTGCGCGGCCGCGATCTCGGCCTCGGTCGGCTGCCGCAGAACGGTGAGTCCGCCGCCTCGGTCGGCCTCCACCAGCCCGAGTTCGGCGAAGGCGTCGAGCCAGCCGTCCATCGGCCAGATCCCGTGGCGGTCGTGGAAGCGCCGGGCGTTGGCGACGATGTCGGAGAAGTGCTGCAGCGGCGGGTCGCACGACAGGTGGTGCTGGTGGAAGGCGTGCATCCCACCCGCGAACAGCACCGGCACCCCGGCCCGCTCCGCCCGGAAGGCGAGGTCTGTGTCCTCGGCGCCGTAGCCGGTGAACCCCTCGTCGAAGCCGCCGACGCGGTCGTAGGTCGCCGCCCGCACCGCGAAGGCCAGCGACCAGAACAGGCCGGGCTGCGGCGCCGGGATCACGCCGGCCTCCGGGAAGAGCCGCGCGGGATGGCGGTGCCCGACCCGGTCGAGGCCGGCTTCGGTCCAGCCGTCCGCGACCGCGCCGCCGGGCAGGTAGCGGATCTCGCAGCAGATCAGCCCGTCATGCCCGGACACGGCCGCGGCGAGCCCGGAGACCAGGCCGGCGGACGGGATGCAGTCGACGTCGAGGTAGACCAGGATGTCGCCGGAGGCCGCGCGGCGCCCGGCGTTGCGGGCCGCGGCGAGCGGCAGGCCGTCGAGGCTCAGGTGCGTGCGCCGGATCGGGAAGCCGAGATCGGGAAGCGGCGCCGTGTCGCCGCCCATCTCGACGACGACGGCCTCGTCCGGCGGGGCGCAGCGCCCGAGGCCTTCGAGCAGGCGCGCGAGGTGGTGCCCGCGGCCCTTGTTGAGGGTGACGACGCTGACGCTCATGCCGACGCCTCGTCCACGTGCAGCACGTCGAGGCGGTACGCGTCGGTGCGGGCCTGATGCACGACCTGGGCGAAGCGCACTTCCGCGATCAGCGCCTCGGCCGCGCCGTCGCCCGAGAGCGGATAGTCTGTCTCGCCGAGCCAGTGCACCAGCACGATGTCGCCGCCGGGCAGGATCGACGCGCCGATCCGGGCCGCGATCCGGGCGATGTCCGCGCGGGTGAAGAAGTAGGCGACCTCCGAGAGCACGATCAGGTCGAACCGGCCGGACGGCCAGGCGTCCGGGATCGCGCAGGGCTCGAAGCGCACCCACGGGGTCGCGGCGTTGCGGGCGCGGGCCGCGCTCAGCGCCGTCTCGACCACGTCGACACCGAGCAGCGTTTCGCAGCGCGGCGCCAGACGTTGCGTCAAGACGCCGATCGAGCAGCCGATTTCGAGGCCCGACGCGTAGCGGTCGCGCGGGAGCACGGCGAGCGTCGCCGCGTACTTGGCCGCCTCGTAGGCGCTGGTGGTGAAGCCCCACGGGTCGGGATCGGGGTCGGCTCCGTAGAGCCCGGCGAAGTAGTCCGGCGTCAGCGAGGCGTCGCGGCGAGTCATGCCGCCAGGTCCACGAAGCGCTCGTAGGGGCCGCACAGGCGGTCGACCATATCCTCCGAGAGTCGGAAGCCCTCGAGATCGTCGGCGATCAGTCCGGTCGTCTGTGAGGCGTGGGCCGCCACCGCGCGGCGCTTGGCGGCGCGGTGGGTCGACACGTCGAGCCGGAACCCAGTCGGCGCCGGCCCGACCTCGCGCTCCGGCGGCAGGGTCCAGCCCCAGACCGGGTAGGCGTAGGCGCGGATGCCGGGAAGCATCGGGCGGGCGAGCCCGACGATGTCGGCCGCCGCGGTGTGATCGCAATGCGGGTCGTGCCGCCAGGTGACGAACACCGCGTCGGCCCCGCTTGCGCTGACGGCGTCCGCGACCGTCTCGGCTGCGGCCTGCGCCGTCGCGCCGGCGCTCGGCACGTGCGCGTCGGGCAGGCGCAGGAAGGTGACATGCTCCGGTGCCAGCCCGAGCTCGGCCACCGCCCGGCGGGTCTCCTCCTCGCGCAAGCCGCGCAGCCGCTCGGGCGGGTACAGGCGGGAGTTCGGATGCGAGCCGCAGCCGTCGCTGACCACGACGAGCCGCACCGGCAGGTCGCGCGCCCGCGCCTCGGCGATCAGCCCGCCGCAGCCGAGGCTCTCGTCGTCGGGATGGGGCGCCACCACGACGAGGCCGCGCGTCGCCATCGCCGACAGGTCGGCGACGGGAAGGCTGTCGAGCAGGGGCAGGAAGGCGTCGGCGCGCATGAAGTCGTCTTCTCGGGTCGGTCGGCGTCAGGCCGGTTCGGAATCGTGCCAGAGCGCGTGGACCGGGGCCTCGGACTCGGCGACGTAGGTCGCCGCGCCGGCAAGCGCCCCGTCGGGGGCCGGCTGGCGCAGGTAAGTCGCGAGGTCGCGCGCCAGCCGCTCGAGCGGGTGGGCCTCGAGGAAGCCGGAGAGCCCGACGGAGCGCTGGGCCAGCTCGATCGCGTCGAGGCCGGCCCGCTCGACCGCGCCGCGGGCGAGGGCGACGTAGGCGACTGCGCGGTCGCCCGAGACGGGCTCGGCGGTGGCCATGTGGCCGGCGCGCTCGACGAACAGGCGCGCGGTCTCGGCGGCGGTGGCCGCCTGCCCGAGGCGGGCGCGCTGGTGCGGGTCGGCGCCGCGCCCGGTGGCCGCCAGGTGGCCGCGATGTGCCTCCAGCACCGCTTCGATCCCGCCGCACTGCACTGCGAGGAAGCGCCAGGCGCCGGCCGCGAAGAACGGCTGGCGGTAGTAGTCGTCCGGCGCGCCGACCCGGTCCAGGGGGTCGACCTGCAGGCCCGTGAAGTCGACCGTCCCGGTGGCCGAG
This sequence comes from Methylobacterium sp. WL12, assembly GCF_008039475.1. Lineage (NCBI taxonomy): Bacteria > Pseudomonadati > Pseudomonadota > Alphaproteobacteria > Hyphomicrobiales > Methylobacteriaceae > Methylobacterium > Methylobacterium sp. WL12. The sequence continues at coordinate 28,995 of NZ_VRUW01000020.1, forward strand.
GCCCGCATCCCGTGCGCGCGCCAGCCGGACAGGTCGGCGCGGGATTCCGGATCGAGTGGCACCACGAGCATCTGGCGGCGCCCGTCGGGCAACCGCGCCGTCACCAGCGGCCGCGTCACGTATCCGGCCCCGGACGCGTAGGACTTCGCGCCGGTGAGCACCGGGTCCGCCTCGGGGCCGATCGCGAGGCCGCCCGGCTCCGCCGGCTCGGTGTTCCACACGCCGAACAGGTGTCCGGCGCGGGCGTCGGCCGCGAGCCGGGCGCGCACCGGGTCGCTGCCGTAGCGCAGCACCAGCGCCAGCGCGTTGACGTGGCCCTCGTAGATCCGGCCGACCGCGAGGTTGCCGCGGCCGATCCCGCGCAGCACGTCGCGCAGGCGCTCGGTGCCCGCGGGCGTGCACAGGCCCGCCCCGCCCAGCGCCTCGGGCAGCGGCGCGGCGAGCAGGCCGGCCCCGCGCAAGGCCGCCATCGCCTCCACCGGGAAGCTGTCGTGGCGATCGGGGGCCGGCGCGCGCGCCACAGCGGAGGCGGCGAGCTCGGCGAGGCCCACGGGACGCGCGTTTACCTGGGCGATGGGGAAGGGAATCGTCATGTTCGGGTCCGCAGGATGCAGCGTGCGCGTGAACGCGCCATGTACGGACGCGCGTCGGACCAATCAGCCCCGCGGTTCGTCGTTCCGGTGCGCCCTGCGGCTTGACCGTCGCACCAGCATGATCCTTGCTCCCCCACGAACCGATGCTTGAAACGGGCGCTTCGGGCCGCCGGCATGCGAGAGGGACCATCGTGCTCCTGACCCCCCGCGAAAAAGACAAGCTCCTCGTGGCGATGGCCGCGCAGGTCGCGCGGAACCGCCTCGCACGCGGCGTCAAGCTCAACCACCCGGAGGCGATCGCGCTGATCACCGACTTCGTGGTGGAGGGCGCCCGCGACGGGCGCTCGGTCGCCGAGCTGATGCAGGCGGGCGCGAACGTCCTCACCGTCGACCAGGTGATGCCGGGCATCAGTGAGATGATCCACGACATCCAGGTCGAGGCGACCTTCCCCGACGGCACCAAGCTCGTCACGGTGCACCATCCGGTGCGCGGCGTGGCCTCCCCCGACGTACCCGGCGCGATCACCACGCAGCCGGGCGAGATCGTGTTCAACGAAGGCGCCGAGCGCACCCTGGTCGAGGTCGCCAACGTCGGCGACCGACCGATCCAGGTCGGCTCGCATTACCACTTCTTCGAGGTCAACCCAGGGCTGCGCTTCGACCGGGAGAAGGCGCGCGGCCAACGCCTCGACATCGCCCCGGGCACGGCGGTGCGGTTCGAGCCGGGCTCGACGCGGGAGGTCGTGCTGGTGCCGCTGTCCGGCGGGCGGACCGTGTATGGTTTTCGCGGCGACGTGATGGGGGCGCTGTAACGGAGATCGGGTCCACCGTACGGACGGATTTGGAGATGGACGATGGGAAAGTTCGAGACGACCATGTCGATCCGCGGGGAGGTGACGGTCCCTTTCCCGGTGCGGGAAGCGCTCAAGCTTAGGCCGGGCGATACCGTGATCTTCGATCAGGACGAGGCGGGTCGCGTCCTGTTGCAGGCGCAGCCGAGCTTGGGCCGAGAACGGGCTGTGACGCCGAGCGACCTGTCTTCGATGCCGTCGATCGGCCTTGCCGCACGGCGTCGCGCCGTTGCGCATGCCGATGGCGATCCGGTTGGAGATTACCTCGTTTCCGAGGACGAGCGGACGAAGACTCGCGCATGATCGGCCTCGATACGAACGTCCTGCTTCGCCATACCCTGCAGGACGACGCGGTACAGGCCCCGATAGCGACCGTCTTCCTGCTCGCTGCCGAACGGCTGGCAGAGCCTGCGCTGGTGAATCCCGTGGTGCTGATCGAGTTCGTTTGGACGTTGATGCGCCGGGAAGGATTCACGAAATCCGATCTCCTCGCGCTCATGGACGTGCTCGCGGCATCCCCGCACGTCGTGTTCACCGATCGGACCGCGATCTGCGCAGCGATTGCCGACTGGCGGATCGGACGAGCCGACTTCCCAGATTACCTGATCGGGCATCTGAACCGCCTCGCAGGTGCTTCCACCACCGTGACGTTCGATGTCGACGCCGCCGCAGAGCCGGCATTTTCGCTTCTGACGTCCTGAACGGACACGGAGAGCCGTCTTGGCCAACATGCCCCCCCGCGCCGCCCTCCCCCGTGCCGCCTACGCCGACATGTTCGGGCCGACCACCGGCGACCGCATCCGGCTCGCCGACACCTGCCTGGAAATCGAGGTCGAGCGCGACCTCACCACCTATGGCGAGGAGGTGAAGTTCGGTGGCGGCAAGGTGATCCGCGACGGCATGGGACAGAGCCAGGTCACCAACGCCGGCGGCGCGGTCGACACGGTGATCACCAACGCGGTCGTCCTCGACCACTGGGGCGTGATCAAGTGCGACGTCGGGATCGTGATGGGCCGCATCGTCCGGCTCGGCAAGGCCGGCAACCCGGACATCCAGCCGGGCGTCGACATCGTCGTCGGGCCGGGCACCGAGGTCATCGCCGGCGAGGGCAAGATCCTCACCGCCGGCGGTTTCGACAGCCACATCCACTTCATCTGCCCGCAGCAGATCGACGAGGCTCTGTGCTCGGGCATCACCACGATGCTCGGCGGCGGCACCGGGCCGGCGCACGGCACCTTCGCCACCACCTGCACCCCCGGCCCCTGGCACATCGCCCGGATGATCGAGGCGGCCGACAGCTTCCCGATGAACCTGGCCTTCGCGGGCAAGGGCAACGCCTCGCGCCCCGACGCGCTCGTCGAGATGGTGCGGGCCGGCGCCTGCGCCCTCAAGCTCCACGAGGATTGGGGCACCACACCGAAAGCGATCGACACCTGCCTGACGGTCGCCGACGAGCACGACGTGCAGGTGATGATCCACACCGACACCTTGAACGAGTCCGGCTTCGTCGAGGACACGATCGCGGCGTTTGCCGGCCGCACGATCCACGCCTTCCACACCGAGGGCGCCGGCGGCGGGCACGCGCCCGACATCATCAAGGTGGCCGGGCTCCCCTACGTCCTCCCGTCGTCCACGAATCCGACGCGGCCCTATACGAAGAACACCATCGACGAGCATCTCGACATGCTGATGGTATGCCACCACCTCGACCCGTCGATCCCCGAGGACCTCGCCTTCGCCGAGAGCCGCATCCGCAAGGAGACGATCGCCGCCGAGGACATCCTGCACGACATCGGCGCGCTTTCGATGATGTCGTCGGACAGCCAGGCCATGGGCCGGGTCGGCGAGGTCGCGATCCGCACCTGGCAGACGGCGGACAAGATGAAGCGCCAGCGCGGCGCCCTGCCCGGCGACGGGAGCGGCAACGACAACCTGCGGGCGCGGCGCTACATCGCCAAGTACACGATCAACCCGGCGATCGCGCACGGCGTCTCGGCCCATATCGGCTCGGTGGAGCCGGGCAAGCTCGCCGACCTCGTGCTGTGGTCGCCGGCCTTCTTCGGGGTGAAGCCCGATCTCGTGATCAAGGGCGGCATGATCGCGGTGGCGCCGATGGGCGACCCCAACGCCTCGATCCCGACGCCGCAGCCGGTGCATTACCGCCCGATGTTCGGCGCCTTCGGCCGCGCGCCGTTCTCCACGGCGCTGACCTTCGTCTCGAAGGCGGCGATCGAGGACGGCCTGCGCGAGCGCCTGGGCGTCCAGAAGCAGCTCGTCGCGGTGGAGAACGTGCGCGGCGGCATCTCGAAGAAGAGCATGATCCTCAACGACGCGACGCCCGAGATCGAAGTCGACCCCGAGACCTACGACGTGCGCGCCGACGGCGAGCTGCTGGTCTGCGAGCCGGCGGACGTGCTGCCGATGGCGCAGCGGTATTTCCTATTCTGAGGTAGGATGGGAGCGTTCGAGGAGAGCCACGATGTCGAACGCCGCGCTGAAGCCGCCGCCAGTTGCCGATCCGTATGAGACGGACTTCTACCTCTGGACGCAGGCCCAGGCCGAACTGCTGCGGGCCCGCCGGTTCGATGAGCTCGACCTGGAAAACCTGATCGACGAGGTGGCGAGCGTGGGCGGCAGCGAGGAGCGCGAGATCGGAAATCGCCTCGTCGTCCTGCTGGGTCACCTCCTCAAGTGGAAATATCAGCCCGGTGCCCGCAAGAACGGGTGGACGGCGACGATCTTCGAGCAGCGCACGCAGATCGCACTGATCCTGCGGGCAAGTCCCAGCCTGAAACCACATCCGGCGAGCGTCTTCGCGGCGAGCTACCTGTCCGGCCGCCTTCTGGCGTCGAAGGAGACCGGGATCGACTTCACGCTGTTTCCGGAGGTGCCGCCGTTCACGGTCGTCCAGGCGCTCGATCTCGACTACCTGCCCAAGGAGCCCGACCTGCTGGATCAGTCCTGACCCCATGATCCGCGCCACAAGCGTCATCCGCGCCGCCGCCCTCGCCCAGGGCGAGATCGTCGACCGCATCGTCCTCGACCACGGCGACCGCCATCGCCGCCGCATGGCGATGCGCGGGGTGGGCGGGCTCGCCTTCCTGCTCGACCTGCCCGAGCCCACGGTGCTCGACGACGGCGACGCGCTGGCGCTGGAGGACGGGCGGCTGGTCTGGGTCGAGGCCGCGCCCGAGCGCCTGCTGGCGATCCGGGCCGGCTCGGACCATGCCCTGAAGCGGCTGATCTGGCACATCGGCAACCGGCACATCCCGGCCGAGATCACGGACGACGCGGTCTACATCGCCTACGACCACGTGCTCGCCGAGATGGTGCGGGGCTTGGGGGGCAGCGCCGAACCGGTGGAGCGCCCGTTCCGGCCGGAAGGCGGCGCCTACGCCGGCGGCCACGCCCCGGCGCATGGCCACGATGCCGGCCACCCCGGCGAGCCTGCGGGCGGCCACGCCCACCATCACGGCGACGGGCGCTACCACACCCATGATTGAACGCATCCGGCTGATGGCGTGGCTGTCGCCGACCTACCCGGTCGGCGCCTACGCCTACTCGCACGGGCTCGAATGGGCGGTGGAGGCGGGCGATGTCGCCGACGAGGCGGGCATCGCCGGCTGGCTCGGCGACGTGATGGAGCACGGCGCCGGCCGCAACGACCTGATCCTGGCAGCCCACGCCCACCGCGCCGTTGCTGCGGGGACGATGCCGGAACTCGCCGCGATCAACGATCTCGCCCTGGCGCTGGCGCCGTCGCGCGAGCTCCACCTCGAGACGAGCCAGCAGGGCCGCAGCTTCCTCGACGCGACCCTGGCGGCGTGGCCGTGCCCACCCCTCGACGCGGTCGCCGAGGCGCTGCCGGGAGCGGTCGCCTACCCGGTCGCGGTGGGGGCTGCGGCGGCGGCGCACCGCATGGAACGGCCGGCGCTTCTGGCCTCCTACGGCCTCGCCTTCATCCAGAACCTCGTCTCGGCGGCGTTGCGCGCCGCGCCGATCGGGCAGGCCGCGGGCACCCGGATCATCGCGGCCTTGAGCCCCCGCATCGCCGCGCTCGCGGAGCAGGCCGAAGCCTGCAGCCTCGACGACCTCGGCTCGGCGACGCTTCGCCTGGATCTCGGCTCGTTCCGGCACGAGACCCAGTATTCGCGGATCTTCCGCTCGTGATCCTCTGACGGAGCTTGCCCGCATGGCATCGAACAACGGACCTCTGCGCGTCGGCATCGGCGGCCCCGTCGGCTCGGGCAAGACCGCGCTGATGGAGCAGCTGTGCAAGCGCTTCCGCGACACCTACGAGATCTGCGCGATCACCAACGACATCTACACCAAGGAGGACGCCCGCATCCTCACGGTGGCCGGCGCGCTGCCCGAGGAGCGGATCATGGGGGTCGAGACCGGCGGCTGCCCGCACACGGCGATCCGGGAGGACGCCTCGATCAACCTCGCGGCGGTGGCCGAGATGCGCCGGCGCTTTCCAAAGCTCGACCTGATCCTGATCGAGTCGGGCGGCGACAACCTCGCGGCGACCTTCTCGCCGGAGCTTGCCGACATCACGCTCTACGTCATCGACGTGGCGGGCGGCGAGAAGATCCCACGGAAAGGCGGCCCCGGCATCACCCGCTCGGACCTGCTCATCGTCAACAAGACCGACCTCGCGCCGCTGGTCGGCGCCGACCTCGGGGTGATGGAGGCGGACACCAAGCGCATGCGCGGGACGCGGCCCTACGTGTTCGCGTCCCTGCGCGAGGGCGCCGGGGCCGACGCGGTCGCGCGCTTCGTCGTCGAGGCCGGCGGCCTCGGCTAGGTCGCGCCGCGTCATACCAAATCCGGTTGATCCCTTCGGGATGGCGGATTTTACCTTCGCTCATGCGCCGCGCGGGCTTGCCGATACGGCAGCCGCTTTCATCAAGCGGATGCCGTATCAGTGCTCGGCGTTGGCCGAGCGTGCGCGGGGCGCGGCCGTGCCGCGCGGGACGCCGCCCATCAGCGCGTCGAGCCGGCCCATGCGGGCCGAGAACTTCTGGGCGGTCTCGAAGGCGGCGCGGTCGCGCGGGGTCATCGGCTTCCCACGCGCGTCGCGGGCCTGCGCCGAGGCGATCGGCAGGGCCACGAGCACGAGGGCGGCGATGCGCAGGGACGAGGTCATGACCAGCACTCCATGCCGGATGCGGCGCGCCCCGCGCGCGCGCAGCCCGGCCTTCGGCAGCTTTTCAACGTAGGGGTGAAACTGCGGCCAAGCTGTGCGCTGGCGCACCGCTTTGGCCGGCTATCCGCGCCTCGACAGCCGGAACGATCGATGCGAGGTTCGCAAGGTCAACGGGTTGCGCGCGACCGCATCGTGTCGCCGGCTTCGATGGAGTGGGCATGTCGCCGGAATTGCAGGAATCGCGTGCGGCCCTGATCCTGATCGCCGCGGTGGTCGTGTCCGTGCTGATCTTCGGGGCCGTGACGCTGTTCAGCCAGATCGGCTGACGCCCCCGCACACCCTGCCTCCCGGCGCCCGACTTCGCTGCGTCTCGGCCAGGGTACCCTTGCGGGGACCGCGAGACCTCGCGATCGGCATCGCCGGGGCGGCACGACCGTGAAACCCGTCGGGATCGGTAGAATGCAGCGGGGTCGAGCCTGGAGCGCGTGTTGAATTAACTCTCTATTAATTCCATCCTTGGTTGTATGTCGCCGGTTCCCGAGCGAAATTACAACCGAACCGTGGAGGTCCTCCATGCGCCCCGAAGTCATCGATCGGCCCCGTGCGTTGCCCGTCGACCTCACCGCAGCCCTGTCGGCCTCCGGCGTCGTCGGAACCTGGTCGTGGTCGGCCCAGCCCGATCGCTGCATCCTCGATGCCGGGGCCGCCGACGTGCTGGCGGGGGACCACGCGATCGCCGGGCTGCCCGTCCCGTTCGAGCGCGCCAAGGCCCGGGTGCATCCGGACGACCTGCCCAAGCTGTCGCGCCACTTCAAGCGCCTGCGCCGGAGCGGCGGCCTGTTCGTCGCGGAATACCGCACCGTCTCGGCCACGGGCCGCGTGCGCCGGATCCTCGACCGCGGCCGTCTCGTCCGCAGCGAGGCCGGGACCGTGCTGCACGGCCACGGCATCATCATCGACGTCACCGAGGGCGACCTCGACCTCGGCGCCTTCAGCGAGCGCCCAGACCCGGCGACGATCCTCGACACCGCCGCCGCGCACGCCCTCGCCTGCCGCGAGTCGATCGACCATCTCGACAACTCGGAGTTGCGTCTGCTCGTCGATGTGCTGCTCCTCAGCCTCGGCCAGCAGATCGCCGCCCTGTCGCGCGGGCAAGCACGCGGGTCGGCACGCGGGCTCGGACGCGGGCACTGATCGAAAGCGAGGCCCCCGCCTCGCGCCATGCACGCGCGGGCTACTGAACCAGCACGGCTTGGTTGCACATCATGCCGTCGACGGTGACGTCGGCGTAGCCGAGGCGCAGGCCGAGGATGCGCAACGTCGTGTCGAGCACGCCGTCGAGGGCCGGCGTCACCGCCATCAGTGCGGTGGACAGGAGCGGCCCGAGCAGGGGCGGCACGATCATCAGCCCGTTGATCGAGAGGGACAAGCCCTGGACGAGGCTGCCGGTCAGCGACTGCGTCAGGCCGGTCGTGGACACGGTCTTCGTGATCTGGCGCGTGATGTCGTCGTTGGAGAAGGTCAGGGTCTGGGGCGTCGGGCTGGCGATGGTCGCCCGCGCGGTGCCCTGCACGGTCAGCAGCGGCAACGCGATCAGGTTCGCGGGGCGGGTCAGGTCGGGGGTGGCGGCGCCGACCGCGATGCTGCTGCGGGACACGTTGGCTATGGCGAGCGTCGCGAGGCCGGGCTGGGCGTCCACCGTCACCTGCCGCCGGGTCGCGGCGGTCCAGGGGCAGGCGATGGTGCGCAGGGTCGCCGAGGCCTGCGCCGCCTCGACATAGATCGGCAGGGTCACGGTTCCGAGGCCGAGCGGCGCCGTCAGCGTCGTCTCGATCAGCAGGCGCACCTGCGCGGTGTGGACCGTGGCGTTCGCCGTGCCCGGCTGGACGTAGCCCGAATCCTGCCGCCGCTCGCCGATCGCCAGCGTCAGGCGGGTGCCGAGAAGGCCCGGCACCGTCGCGCCGAGGTCGAAGGCGATCTGGTTCTGGCCGTTGGCGCCCGCGGCGATGTCGGCGAGCACGTCCATCAGGCCGACCAGGGGGCCGGCGGCGCCGCGGGCGGGGGACAGCGCTCCCGCGTCGCCGAGGTCGACGACCTGCGCGACGGGAACCAGCGCGCCGGCGTTCGGCAGCGCGGCCATCAGATTGGCCAGGGCCGTCACCGCGGCGCCGGCACCGGAGGTGCCCTGCGCGGCGACCTTGAGGGCGGCGGTGAGCTGCCCGACGCTGGCCTTGGCGGCGACGAGGTCGGCGTAGTTCGCCGCCTGGAGGTTCAGGCCGACCGCCAGCGCGTCGAGGAAGCGGAAGGCGTCGACTTGGGTCGACAGCAGGGCGTTGTAGTCGAGGACGGAGAGCGACAGCTTGGTGCCCAGCATCGCACCGAGCAGGGCGTTGGCGACGCCGCCGTCGAGCGCCGCCACGCCGGAACCGATCGAGAGGGCCGCGAACCGGGCGCTCGCGGCCGTGCCCGTCACCTGGATCGGCACGGTCTTGGGCAGGCCGAGCACCTGCGCGAAGTGCACCGGCACCCCCGTCTTCAGCCCGACGCGGACGGCGTTGGCTGGGCTGGCGCCGGCCTGGAACCGGCCGGCGGGGGCGACCTTGGCGTCGCCGACGTAGCTGCCGGGCGAGACCGTCACCGCGGCGGCGGCGTAGCCGTTGTCGGCGAGCGACCGGCGGGCGAGCGCGTCGGCCCCGCCTGCGCCGGCGGCGGCCAGCATCGCGGCGATGTCGACCGCACCCTGCGCCTTGCGCTTGGCCTGCATCACCATGCCGAGGTCGATCCCGACCGCGGCCGCGCCCATCAGAGCGGTCGCGCCCAAAGCCACCAGCACCGCGACCGAGCCGCCCCGGTCCGACCGGAGATTGCGCACCCGGGCCCTCACAGGCCGCCCCGGCGCACGCTGACCGTGCTGGTGAAGACGTCCGGCGGGAGCGGGACCAGCTTGCCGAGGGCCTTCAGCCCGAGGACGGAGGAATCGTAGGTGAGTGTGACCGTGTAGACGGTGGCGTCGCTCGGGCTCGTGCCGACCGAGACCGCGACGCTGCCGGCCTTGAACATCGCGCTGGCGGCGAGGCTGCGCTGCACCACGGCCTGGGCGAGGGAGGCGCGCTCGCCGTCGCTGACGCCGGCGACCGAAGCGCGGGCCGCCTCCGCCGCGACCTGGCGCAGGGTGTGCGCCGCGCCGAGATAGATGCCGAAGGCGCAGATGCCGGCAAACAGCAGCAGCAGGACCGGCGTCACCAGTGCGAACTCGACCGCCGCGTTGCCGCCGCGGCAGGCCGTCAGCTTCCTGCCCTCGCGTCCCGCCGTCGATCCCATCGCGCGACATCCCATAGCTGCATCGCAGATTGGCGATACAACTTATCGTATGGGTCTCCGCTTAAGAAATGATGTAAATACAATCCCGAGTTGTATTAACTCTTAGGCGGCGACCGCCTCCTCGCGCGCCGCAGCAAGCATCGCGGTGATCTCGCCGGCCGGGCGTGGCCGGCTGAACAGGAACCCCTGCATCTCCTGGCAGCCCTCGGCGCGGACGGCGGCGAGCTGCTCCTCGGTCTCGACGCCCTCGACCAGGGTGGTGATGCCGAGGCTGCCGCCGAGGGCGACGAGGGCGCGGATGATCGCGCCGGCCTCGGTCGCCTTGCCGGCGTCCTGGACGAAGGAGCGGTCGATCTTCATCTTGTCGAAGGGGAAGCGGCGCAGGTAGGTCAGGCTCGAATAGCCGGTGCCAAAATCGTCCATCGAGATGCGGATCCCGGTCCGGCGCAGCAGGTGCAGGGTCTCGAGGTTGGCCTCGGTCTCGTCGAGCAGGACGCTTTCGGTGATCTCGAGCTCCAGGCGGTCGGCGCGCAGCCCGCTCGCGGCGAGGGCGAGCAGCACCGTCTGCGCGAAGGTGCGATTGCGGAGCTGGACCGCCGAGACGTTGACGGCGACGCTGATCCCCTCCGGCCAGGCCACGGCGTCGCGGCAGGCCTGGTTCAGTACCCATTCCCCGAGGGCGACGATGAGACCGGTCTCCTCGGCCACCGGGATGAAGGTGGCGGGCGAGATCAGCCCGCGTTCCGGGTGGCGCCAGCGGACCAGGGCTTCAACGCCGGTAATCCGATTGCTGCCGAGGTTGACCAGCGGCTGGTAATGCACCTCGAACAGGCCCTGCCGGAGGGCGTCGGCGAGGTCGCGCTCGATCGCGCGGCGGATTTCGGCGGTCTCGTCCATCGCCGGCTCGAACAGGCAGGCGGTGCCGCGGCCCTTGGCCTTGGCGTGATAGAGCGCGGTGTCGGCGTTCTTGAGCAGCCGGTCGATGTCGTCGGCCGCGTCGTCGGCGATGGCGATGCCGACGCTCATGCCGATCTCGACGGTGTAGCCGTCGAGGTCGTAGGGCGTGCTCACCATCGCGATCATCCGCCCGGCCAGCGCCAGCGCGCCGGAGGCGTCGGAGACCCGGTGCAGCACCGCGAACTCGTCCCCGCCGAGGCGCGCCACGAGGTCCCCCGTGCGCACCCGGGCGCAAAGCCGTTCCGAGACCGCCCGCAGCAGCGCGTCGCCGGCGCCGTGCCCGTGCATGTCGTTGATCGCCTTGAACCGGTCGAGGTCGAGGCAGAGGATCGCCAGCCGGTTGGTCTCGCCCGCGAGCCGCGGCCTGCCGAGCATGTCGAGGCCGTGCTCGCGAAACGCCGTGCGGTTCGGCAGGTCGGTCAACGCGTCGTGGCGCGCCATGTGCGCGATCCGCGCCTCGTTGCGGCGCCGTTCGGTGATGTCCTCGAAGGTCGAGACCCAGCCGCCGCCCTCGATCGTGCGGTAGCACACGACGAGGATCCGGCCGTCGGCGAGCTCGCGTTGGATCGGCTTCGGGTCGGCGTCGAGCAGGGCCCGGCGCGTGCCCTCGCACAGGGCGTCGGCCGTGGGGGCGCCGCGGTAGCGGCCGGCGGCCACCAGCATCGCGCAGATCTCGCGCTGGGTCATGCCGACGTGCAGCCTGTCCGGAGCGATGCCGAAGAGTTCGCAATACCGCTGGTTGTAGATGACGAGGCGCGCCGCGTCGTCGAACAGGCACAGGCCCTGGGTCATGTTGCTCAGCGCCGCCGCAAAACGGTTGTTCTGCTCGACGAGGCTGGCATGCGAGGCGCGCAGCTCCGCCAGTGTCTCCGCGAGCGCGCTGCGCGTCTGGCCTTCGGAGCCGATGTCGGTGCCGATGCCGCGATAGCCGCGGAAGGTCCCGTCCTGCGCGACCACCGGCTCGCCGCCGATCCGGAACCAGCGCACGTTGCCGTCGGGATGGGCGTAGGGAAAGATGAAGCCGGCGAAGGCCTCCCGCCGGTCGATCGCGGTGACGTACGGCATCCAGGACAGGCGGTCGCCCCCGTTCGCGGCGACCCCGATCCGCGACGTGCCGGTCAGCGTCTCGGCGTTGCGCCCGAGGACGCGTTCCGCCTCGGGAGACAGGTAGCTGAAGTTCTGTGACGTGTCGGTCTCCCAGAACCAGTCGGGTTCGGTCTTCGCAAGATCTACCAAGGTTCGTACGGGCATTCGGGCACCATCGATCGTAACCCTATCCTCCAAGGCAGGCATTAAGATATTATTCGTACCGCACTTCACGATCCTGCGCGTCGTGGGCGGAGCCCCGCGCCTTCCGATGCGTTGCCTGCGGACGCGCGCCGCCGCCGCTCCGGGCCGCGGTCGCGAAACGTCGGAGGAAGGCGCATGCCGAGCGGTGGCGAGGATCTGTTTCCCGGGTTCGAGGCCCTCTGGATGGAGGCGGCCTGGGGCAAGGCCTTCGCCCGGGTCGGCGGCCCGGCGGACGCGCCGCCGCTGCTGCTGCTCCACGGCTTTCCGCAAAGCCACGCGCTCTGGCACCGCGTCGCCCCGGACTTGGCGCGCGACCATCGCGTGATCTGCCTCGACCTGCCGGGCTACGGCTGGTCGTCGGCGCCCCCGAGCGATTCCGGACACGAGCCTTACGCCAAGCGCCGGGTCGGCGCGGAGATCGTGGCGCTGATGGAGCGGATCGGCCATGTCCGCTTCGCGCTGGCCGGGCACGACCGTGGCGCCCGCGTCGCCTACCGCCTCGCCCTCGACCATCCGGGCCGCGTCTCGAAGCTCGCCCTCCTCGACGTGGTGCCGACGGCGGTGCAGTGGGCGCGGATCGAGGCCGCGCCGGGCATGAACCCGCACTGGCCGTTCCTGGCCGAGCCCGCCCCGAACCCGGAGACCGCGATCGGCCGGGACCCGGACGGCTACTTCCGGAGGCTGATCGCCGGGTGGACGGCGGGCAAGGACCTCTCGGCCTTCGACCCGCGTGCGCTCGACCTCTACGCCCAGGCCTGGGGCGTGCCCGAACGCATCCACGCGATGTGCGAGGATTACCGCGCCGGCGCCGGCCCCGACCGCGCGGCCGACGAAGCGGACATCGCGGCCGGCCGAACCCTGGCGATGCCGGCCCTGGTTCTCGCCAGCACACGCTACCTGGACCACGAAAAGCCCGAGACGGCGCTCGCGGCCTGGCGGCGGACGCTCGCGCCGGACGCGGTCGGCGCCGCGATCGAGTCCGGTCACTTCCTGGCCGAGGAGAACCCGTCGGCGACGCTCGCGGCGCTCCGCCCCTTCCTCGCCGGTGAAGCTCCGCCCAAAGCGTAACACGGAAGCCGACGCTCGCCGTGGTTGTGCGCCCGGCCTTCGCCTAGCATGCGCCCCGGACCGCCCGAACGGCGGCCGGACGACAAGATCACGACCTCCGGGAGGATACGCATGACCAAGGGACAGGTTCGTCTCGCGCTGGGCGTCGCGCTCGCCGCGCTCGCCGCGCCCGCCGCCGCGCAGGGCTTCTCGGACGGCGTGGTGAAGATCGGCATCCTCAACGACCAGTCCGGCACCTACGCCGAGTTCGGCGGCCGCTCCTCGATCGAGGCGGCGCGGATGGCGGTGGAGGATTTCGGCGGCTCGATGAACGGAACGCCGATCGAACTCGTCTCGGCCGACCACCAGAACAAGCCCGACATCGCGTCCGGCATCGCCCGGCAATGGTACGACCGCGACAACGTCGACGCGATCATGGAGCTGACGACCTCGTCGGTGGCGCTCGCCGTCCAGGGCCTGTCGAAGGAGAAGCGCAAGATCACCATCACCACCGGCGCCGCCACCGCCGACCTCACCGGCAAGGCCTGCACCCCCTACGGCTACCACTGGGCCTACGACACCCATGCGCTCGCCGTCGGCACCGGCGGCGCCCTGGTGCAGCAGGGCGGCGACACCTGGTTCATGCTGACCGCCGACTACGCCTTCGGCTACTCGCTGGAAGCCGAGATCGCCCGCTACGTCACCTCGAAGGGCGGCAAGATCCTGGGCAACGTCCGCCACCCGCTCTCGGCACAGGACTTTTCCTCGTTCCTGCTGCAGGCGCAAGGGTCGGGCGCCAAGGTGATCGGCCTGGCCAACGCCGGGCTCGACACGTCCAACAGCATCAAGCAGGCGGCCGAGTTCGGCATCGTCGAGGGCGGGCAGCGGCTCGCGGCGCTGCTGTTCACCCTGGCCGAGGTGAAGGGCCTCGGCCTCAAGGTCGCGCAGGGGCTGACCCTCACCGAGGGCTGGTACTGGGACCTCACCGACGAGAACCGCGCGTTCGGGCAGCGCTTCATGAAGCGCACCGGCAAGATGCCGAACATGATCCATGTCGGCACCTATTCGGCGGTGCTGCAATACCTGAAGGCGGTGAAGGCCGCCGGCACCGACGAGACCGAGGCGGTCAACACGCTGCTGCACACGATGCCGGTGGACGACGTCTTCGCCAAGGGCGGCAAGGTCCTGCCGAACGGGCGCATGGTCCACGACATGTATCTGTTCGAGGTCAAGAAGCCCGCCGAGTCGAAGGGCGACTGGGACCTCTATAAGAAGCTCGCCACGGTGCCCGGCCCGGAGGCCTTCGCCACCGCCGAAGCCAGCGGCTGCCCGCTGACGACGGCCGCCAAGTAGGAACGGCAAGAAGGGACGAACCCGCTGACCACGGCGGCCGACTCCCGTCCACCCCCCTCATCCTGAGGTGCGGCCGCAAGCCGCCTCGAAGCAGACCTCCAGGGATCGCGCGTCGGCTGGAGGCCTCCTTCGAGGCCCGCCAAGGCGGGCACCTCAGGATGAGGTGGTGGGTGGGAGTGACACTTGTCGAAGGGGCGTCTGGTCGAAGGGGCGTCTGGAAGACCGCCGCTCAGGCGGACGTCAGCCGCAGCACGCCCTCGCCGCGACGGTGGCCGACGGTGGTCACCGCGACCTCGGCAAGGCCCCGCTCGGCCACGAGCCCGGCCGCAAGGGCCACGCCGAACGGCGCCGTCACCTCAAGGCCATGGCCGACCAGGTCGCCGAGGGCGTGGACCGGCCGGTCGGGTGCCAGGACCGACAGGCGCGCGCGCTCCTCGTCGGTGATCGCCGCAACGCCGGTGGCGCCCGAGACGATCGCCGCGGCCTGCGCAATGCCCGCTTGCCGCCACAGGGCGTCGAGGCTGGTCGCGACGCCGCCCGGCTCGCGCCGCGTCCGATCGCTCGCCACCGGTCCGAGCCGCGCGAGCGCGCGGGCGCCGCGCGCAGCCGCAGTCTCGGCGGATTCGAGCATCAGGAAGGCGGCGCAGCTGCCGAGGATGAAGCCCGGCGCATCCGCGCGGTCGAAGACCGGCGCGTAGTCGGGCTTGCGCAGGAAACCGCCCATCTCGTGGACAACCATCACGTCCGGCCGCTCGGCGCTGTAGGAGCCGCCGACCAGCATCGCGTCGATCTGGCCCGAGGCGATCCGCGCCTGCCCGATGCGCAGCGCGTCGACGCCCGAGGCCTCCTCGCCCATGAAGGTGCGCGACGCGCCTGTGACGCCGTGGACGATGGCGATGTTGCCGGCCAAGAGGTTCGAGAGCTGCGCCAGAAACAGCGTCGGGCGCAGGTCGTTCTGCAGCCGCTCGTTGAGGAAGGCGCCGGCGTGCTCGGCCTCGCGCAGGCCGGTGAGGATCGCCCCGTCGACCGCGTAGTCGCGCTCGCCGCCGCCGGCCGCGACCACGAGATGGAGCGCCTGCTTGAACCCGGCGTCGTCCTTCACCCCGGCCGAGTCGAGCGCGAGGCCGGCGGCGTAGACGCCGAGGCGCTGCCATGCCTCCATCTGGCGCTGGTCGGACTTCTTCGGGATTTGCCCGTCCCAGGCGATCGCCGGAGCCGGGTGGACGGGATACGGCGCGAAGGTCGCCGCGTCGGTCCGTGGCGCGGCGCCGGCGTCGAGGGCGTCGAGGTGGGCGGCCAGGCCCTCGCCGACGCAGGAAACGAGGCCGATCCCGGTGACGACGACGGCGCGGCTCATTCGGCTTCTCCCGGCGCATCCCCGTCGATCACGAGGCCGATCTTCGCGGTGCGCGCGCGCATCAGGGCGTCGAGCCCGTCCGGGAACGGCATGGTGCGGAAGCGGAGCTCGGCGTCGGCCAGGAGCTTGCCGTCGTGGCGGATCGCGGCCTTGGTCACCGCGTAGCCCGAGCCGTCGTGCTCCAGGCTCGCGGTCACGGTCAGCGTCGCGCCGGGGCCGACGAAGGAGCGGAAGCGCGCCTTGTCCACCGCCATCAGGAACGGCATCTGCGCGAAGTTCAGGTGGGCGAGCACGAGGTAGCCCGAGGCCTGCGCCATGGTCTCGGTGAGGAGCACGCCCGGCACCAGAGGGTGGCCGGGGAAGTGCCCCTCGAAGACCGGGCTCTCCGTCGGCACCTGGGCCAGGGCCTCGATCCGGCCGGCGGCGCGGTCGAGGCTCACCACGGAATCGATCATCTCGAAGTATTCGAGGCGCATGGGCTGCCGATCCGCAGACGTGTTCGGAAGGTCGTTCGCGTCGGCTCAGACCTTGGCGGCCTTTTCCGCGACCAGCGCGTCGATGCGGGCGCAGAGGTTCTTCAGCACGAAGTACTCCTCGGCCGGCACCTTGCCTTCGTTGACCTCCTGGGTCCAGCGCTCCAGCGGCAGCTTGATCCCGAACGCCTTGTCGACGGCGAAGGCGATGTCGAGGAAGGCGAGGCTGTCGATGCCGAGGTCGTCGATCGCGTGGCTCCCGGGCGTGATCTTCTCGCGCGGGATGTCGGCGGTGTCGGCGATGATGTCGGCCACGCGCTCGAAGGTGGCGGTGCCGGTGCTGGGCTGGTCTGACATGCGTTCTCGCCGAATCGGGATGGGTGCGACGGGCCGCCGCCGATGCTCGACGCGGCGCCCCCATCCGCACGGCCCGGTGGCGGAGGGCGCCCTGCGCCGCCCCGTCAAGTGGCCGCGACCTCTACACGAGGGGGTCCGGCCCGGCAACCATGTGGCCCTCCGGGCGGGCTTCGCCGGATGGCAAAGGTCCCACGGCGGCCTACATGAGCGCGCGGCGGATCGCGCCGGAGGACTCGCCTGATGGACCAGACGCTTCGCACCGACCACGCGCCGCCGGACCGCGCCCCGCCGCTCCCGCCGGTGGAGAAGGCGCGCGGCCAGGGGATCGCCCGCGTGGCGCTCGTGCTGTCGCTGTCGGCGCTCGGCCTCTGGATCCTGTCCGGCTTCCTGCCGGCGCTCGCCTGGGCGGTGGTGCTGGCGATCGCGCTGTGGCCGCTCTACGCGCGCGCCGAACGGCGGTTTCCGCCAGGCGGCCACAACGTCGTGCTTCCGCTCGTGGCGACGCTCCTCGTCGCCCTCGTCTTCCTCGCGCCGCTCGTCATCCTCGGCGTCCAGGCGGCCCGCGAGGCGCACGACGTGCTCGACTTCGTGCGCACGGCCGAGAAGGACGGCGTCCCCGTGCCGGACGTCATCAACCACCTGCCCTACGGCGCGGCCCAGGCGTCCGCCTGGTGGAGCGCCAACCTCAGCCATCCCGATGCCGGCTCCGACCTGCTGCGCAAGCTGGACAACGATTCCGTGATCGGGGTGTCGCGCAACGTCGGCAAGGAGGTGGTGCATCGCGTCGTGCTGTTCGGCTTCAGCCTCGTCGCCCTGTTCTTCCTGTTCCGCGACGGCCGCACCATCCGCGACCAGGTCCTCGTGGCGTGCAACCGCCTGTTCGGGCCGCGCGGCGAGCGGGTCGGCCGACAGATGGTCGCCTCGGTGCACGGCACCGTCGACGGCCTCGTCCTCGTCGGCCTCGGCGAGGGCGTCGTCCTCGGCATCGTCTACTACTTCGCCGGCGTGCCGCACCCGGTGCTGCTCGGCGCGTTCACCGCGGTCGCCGCGATGATCCCGTTCGGCGCGGCGCTCGCCATCGCCATCGCGGCGCTGCTGCTCGTGGCGGCGAGCTCGGTGAAGGCGGCGGTGATCGTGGCCGTCGCGGGCTTCGTCGTGACGTTCGTGGCCGACCACTTCGTGCGCCCGGCGCTCATCGGCGGCACCACCAAGCTGCCGTTCCTGTGGGTGCTGCTCGGCATCCTCGGCGGGGTCGAGACCTTCCACCTCCTCGGCCTGTTCCTCGGCCCGGCGGTGATGGCCGCGCTGATGTTGCTGTGGCGCGAGTTCACGGTCGGCGCCGACGCGAAGGCTCCCTGACATGCGAACGGCCGCGGGATCCGAGATCCCGCGGCCGTTTTGCGAAGACTTCGGCGGCACGGATTTGCGTGCAGCCGGAGTCGGTTCGATTACATCGGCGGGGTGAGGCCGTCCTTGCCGACGGCGATCAGCTTGCCTTCGATCTTCGAGCCGGCCTTGTCGACCACGGCGAAGATTTTGGAGCCGGGGGTGAGGATCGCCTTGTCCGCAGGCTCGAAGGCGACGATCGGTGCGGTCGGCGGCACTTCGATGGTCTTGGCCGCGCCGTCCTTGCCGTAGCCGACGGTGAGCGTCTTGGTGCCCGAGGCGCCGGCCGTGTCGGCCTTCACCGTGCCGTTGGTCATCGCGCTCTTGACGCGCGACGCGCCGGACTCGGCCTTGACCGTGCCGTTGGTCATCGAGCTCTTCACCGCCGCGCCGCCCGCGGCGGTCTGGTCGGCGATCGAATCCCAGCCGTAATGGCCCTCGCCGGTGCCGCGCATCGACTCGGGGAACAGCACGACCTCGAGCGCCGTCATCGGGTTCTCGCCCTTGGTCGCCGTGCCGATGAAGACGCCGTCCTTGATCTGGTCGAGGCTCGACTTCACGACCCAGGCGAACTTGGCGCCGCCGACGTCGACGGTCTCGGTGGCCCCGTCGACGGTCTTGATCGTGACCATGCCGCCGTCGGCCTTCTCGATCGTGCCGCGGACGCGCTCCAGCGCCTGGGCGGAGAAGGCGGCGCCGGACAGGGTCATCAGGCCGGCGACGGCGAGTGTGGTGAAGGTCTTCATGTAGCGCTCCGGTTGTCGTGACCGGAGGGTTATGGGGCGCCGGCGACCGCAAAACACCCTTGCGCGCAATCTATTTTTGTTTCCGAGTCGCCCGTCATCCCCGTCGGCGCAGCTCGGCGAGGTAGCTGCGCAGCAACGTCACCCGTCGCGGGCGGAAGCTGCTACCGGCCGGCTCCGCCCCCGCGATCCGGTCTGCCCGGAACATGCGGAACGCCTCGCGCAGGCAGCACCAGGCGAGCACCGTCATCTTGTCGTCGAGGTAGACGATGGAAAGCGGCAGGATCGTGCGGACGCTCGTCGCCCCGTCCTTGTCCGCGTACCGGATCGTCACCGCCTCCTCACGCCAGCACCCGGACCGGATCGCTGCCATGTCGACGGTCGCCGGATAGCGCGTCCCGAACCGGCGGACCTGCGAGACGGCGTGAAGCAGGTGCTGCTCGCGCCGGTCTGGCAGGGTCGCCGCGACCTTGGCCAGGACCGAGGCGGCGGCCTCCGCGAGCGCCGGGTCGCCCATGTGCCGGACCTCGCCGAGACCCAGGACCAGCGCCTCGATCTCGATCCGGTCGAAGGTCTGCGGCGGCAGCGCGACGTCCTCGACGAGGCGATAGCCGTAGCCGCGCTCGCCCTCGATCCCGGCTCCGGCGGTGCGCAGGCTGTCGATGTCGCGATAGATCGAGCGCAGCGACACGCCGGTCTCCTCGGCGAGCCGGGCCGCCGTGACCGGCGCCGGCAGGACGCGCATCGCGTGGAGCAATCGAAGCAGCCGGTCGGCTCGGGCCATCGTGCAACTGACGGAAACTGGCAGGTGGACCTGGCTAGACCATCCCCTGCCGACCCGCCAGCAGGAGCCCGCCATGATCACGCTCTATCATTCCCCCAACAGCCGCTCGACCCGCATCGTCGCCCTGGTCAAGGAGCTCGATGCCCTGGATCACGTACGCATCGAGCGGGTGACGATCCCGCGCACGGACGGATCGGGGGCTCGCGACCCGGCCAACCCGCATCCCGAGGGTAAGGTGCCGCTGCTCGACGACGACGGCACGCTGGTGCGCGAATCGAGCGCCATCGTGCAGCACCTCGCCGACCTGTTCCCGAAGGCGGGGCTCTCCATCCCCCACGGGCACAGGCAGCGCGGCGCCTACCTCGGATGGCTCGCCTGGTACGCCGGCGTCCTGGAGCCGGTGCTGATCGTCGAGGCTGCCGGACTGGACCATCCGTTCCTGAGGCAGACGTTCCGAGGCGGCGTGGAGGCCCGGGCGCGTCTGGCCTCGGCGCTCGGCGACAGCCCGTTCCTGCTAGGCGACCGTTTCACCGCGGCCGACCTGCTGCTGCACTCGCCCTTCGCGTGGTTCGGCAAGCCCGGCGTGCCGGCGATCGACGCCTGGGTCGACCGCTGCACCGCGCGCCCGGGCGCAGCCTTCGCGGCGGCCTTCGATGCGGCGCAGCCGGCGAGCTCACCCGTCCGTCGACGATCATGAAAAAGCCGCCGCGGTGCGAGCCCGCGGCGGCTTGACGATGCTTCGGTTCGGGGCGGCCCGAAGGCCGCCCGGCCCGTGGTTCAGGCCGCGAGCGAGCGCAGCACGTAGGGCAGGATGCCGCCGTTGCGGAAGTATTCCAGCTCGTCCAGCGTATCGATGCGGCAGGTCAGCGGCACCTCCTGCTTGGTGCCGTCGGCCGAGGTGATCTCGGCCGTCAGGGTCTGGCGCGGCTTCAGCTCGCCCGAGATGCCCTTGATCGTGATGGTCTCGTCGCCCTTGAGGCCGAACGAGGACCACGAGGTCTCGCCCTGGAACACCAGCGGCACGATACCCATCCCGACGAGGTTCGAGCGGTGGATGCGCTCGAAGCTCTCGGCCACGACGGCGCGGACACCGAGCAGCTTGGTGCCCTTGGCCGCCCAGTCGCGCGACGAGCCGGTGCCGTATTCCTTGCCGGCGAAGACCACGAGCGGCGTCCCCTCGGCGGCGTATTTCTGCGCCGCGTCGTAGATGTACATCCGCTCGCCCGACGGCTGGAACAGGGTCCAGCCGCCCTCGACCACCTGGCCGGCGGGATCGCGCACCATCTGGTTCTTGATGCGGATGTTGGCGAAGGTGCCGCGCATCATCACCTGGTGGTTGCCGCGCCGGGTCCCGTATTGGTTGAAGTCCTGCACCCGGACCTGATGCTCCTGCAGGTATTCGCCGGCGGGCGAGGCTGCGCGGATGTTGCCGGCCGGCGAGATGTGGTCGGTGGTGATCGAGTCGAGGAACAGGCCGAGGATGCGTGCGTCCTGGATGTCCTGGACCGGGGCCGGCTCCATGGTCATGCCCTCGAAGTAGGGCGGGTTCTGCACGTAGGTGGAGC
Organism: Methylobacterium sp. WL12; assembly: GCF_008039475.1. Taxonomy (NCBI): domain Bacteria; kingdom Pseudomonadati; phylum Pseudomonadota; class Alphaproteobacteria; order Hyphomicrobiales; family Methylobacteriaceae; genus Methylobacterium; species Methylobacterium sp. WL12. The sequence goes on from NZ_VRUW01000020.1 coordinate 50,221, forward strand.
CGCCGTTCCAGGCGAAGGTCTCGGCCTCGACGACCTCGACGCCCTGCCAGTTCGCGTCGCCGGTGAAGACGTCGGCGTAGCGCGACTTGAACAGCGCCGAGGTGATGTTCGCCTCGATGAACTGCGCCACCTCGGCCGTCGTCGGCCAGATGTCCTTGAGGTAGACCGGCTGACCGTCCGAGCCGACGCCGAGCGGCTCTGTGGTGATGTCGATCTGCATCGAGCCGGCGAGCGCGTAGGCGACGACGAGCGGCGGCGAGGCGAGGTAGTTCGCCCGCACGTCGGGGTTCACGCGGCCCTCGAAGTTGCGATTGCCCGAGAGCACGGCGGCGGCGACCACGTCGTTGTCGTTGATCGCCTTCGAGATCGCGGCCGGCAGCGGGCCGGAATTGCCGATGCAGGTGGTGCAGCCGAAGCCGACCAGGTTGAAGCCCAGCGCGTCGAGCGGCTGCTGCAGCCCGGCCTTCTCGAGGTACTCGGCGACGACCTGGCTACCGGGCGCCAGCGACGTCTTCACCCAGGGCTTCGAGCGCAGGCCCTTGGCGACGGCGTTGCGGGCGAGCAGCCCGGCGCCGATCATCACCGACGGGTTCGAGGTGTTGGTGCAGCTCGTGATCGCCGCGATCACGACGTCGCCGTGGCCGATGTCGTAGTTCGCGCCCTCGACCGGGTAGCGCTTGGCGATGTCGGCGGCCTTGCGGAACTCGGTCTCCATCGAGCCGGCGAAGCCGGGCTTGGCGGCGTCGAGCAGCACCCGGTCCTGCGGGCGCTTCGGGCCGGCGAGCGAGGGCCGCACGTCGCCCATGTCGAGGGCGAGGGTGTCGGTGAAGACCGGGTCCGGGGTGTCGGCGTCGCGCCACATCCCCTGCGCCTTGGCGTAGGCCTCGACCAGGGCGATGCGCTCGTCGGTGCGGCCGGTGACCGTCAGGAAGTCGATGGTCTTGCGGTCGATCGGGAAGAAGCCGCAGGTCGCGCCGTATTCCGGCGCCATGTTCGAGATGGTGGCGCGGTCGGCGACCGCCATCGCGTCGAGGCCGGGGCCGTAGAACTCCACGAACTTGCCGACCACGCCCTTCTTGCGCAGCATCTGCGTGACGGTGAGCACGAGGTCGGTGGCGGTGGTGCCCTCGGGCAGCTTGCCGGAGAGCTTGAAGCCCACGACCTCGGGGATCAGCATCGACAGCGGCTGGCCGAGCATCGCGGCTTCCGCCTCGATGCCGCCGACGCCCCAGCCGAGCACGGCCATGCCGTTGACCATGGTGGTGTGCGAATCGGTGCCGACGAGCGAGTCGGGATAGGCGACCTCAGCCCCGTCCACCGTCTTCGTCCAGACGGTCTGCGACAGGTATTCGAGGTTGACCTGGTGGCAGATGCCGGTGCCGGGCGGGACCACGGAGAAGTTGTCGAACGCCGACTGGCCCCACTTGAGGAAGGTGTAGCGCTCGCCGTTGCGCTCGTATTCCAGCGCGACGTTGTCCGACAGCGCCTTCGGCGTGCCGAACTCGTCGACGATTACCGAGTGGTCGATCACGAGGTCGACCGGCACCAGCGGGTTGATCTTCTGGGGGTCGCCGCCCAGCGCCACCATGGCGTCGCGCATGGCCGCCAGGTCGACCACCGCCGGCACGCCGGTGAAGTCCTGCATCAGAACGCGCGAGGGGCGGAAGGCGATCTCGGTCTCGGTCTTGCCGCGGTTGTCGACCCAGGCGACGGTCGCCTCGATGTCGCCCTTCTTGACCGAGCGGTCGTCCTCGTAGCGCAGCAGGTTCTCGAGGATCACCTTCATCGAGAACGGCAGGGCGGTGGAGTTGGCGAGGCCGTTCTTCTCGGCCTCGGGGATCGAGTAGTAGGTATAGGTCTTGCCCGCCGCGGTAAGCGTCTGACGGGACTTGAAGCTGTCGAGTGAAGCCACGGCTGGTCTGATCCTCGCTGGCGTTTGTCGAACACGCGCAGGCATAACCCGCGCCACGAAACCGGTGTTCGGCCTGACTGCGCTCGCAGGGAGCGCGCGCCGCCCCGGGGGTGCCCGGGCAGGAGGGTGCGCGAGGAGCGAATTGGACGCTCGAAGGTCGCGCGGCGCAGCCTGGGGACCGTATAGAACGATTCGAATCTGCCCGCTACCGTGTCGCGGGTGACAGTGCCGCGAGGCTGTCCGCCCCCGCGGCCTTCTCCGCCCGGCTCAGGCGGTGGCCTCCGGCGCCGGGCCGCCGAAGCAGCGCCGCACCGCCGCCCAGAACGCGGCCTGCTCGTCCCGGGTGCAGAGCGCGACCCGCGCCTCCACGATCGCGCGGCCGGCGACCGCATCGGGGTCTTGGGCCATCTCGGCTTCCGTCCGGGCTTGCGGATCGTTCACGCGAAGCTTCGCGGAGTGCGAGGGCTTGGTCATGGCGACATCCTCCGTGTCGGCGGTGCGTCCCGGCGTCCCAAGATCGCGAACGCCGCTTGCCCCGGGACGGGGGAGGTTGCGCGGCTCCGCCGCCTCGCGCAACCGGGCAAGACGGCGCGGGGGCCGCGGGCTTCATCGTGATCGCAGGACGCGGCAGGGCGAATGGACGGATGCGCGCCGCCATCGTAAGCCTTGCGCGCGCTGGAGACTGCCATGCTCGCCCTCGACTTGCCGCCGGAGATCGAACGCCGCCTCGACGCTCTGGCCAGACGCACCGGCCGCAGCGCGGACGACCACGTGCGCGAGGCGATCCAGGACCATCTCGACGAGATCGAGGACGTCGAGATCGCGGAGAGCCGGGTCGCAGCCCTGCAGCGCGGCGAGAGCCAGGCCGTTCCCCTGCGGGCGGTTATGGACCGATATGGCTTGGCGGATTGAGTTCGAACGGTCCGCGGAACGCGAACTCGACAAGCTCGACCGAGAGACCGCCACGCGGATTCTCCGCTTTCTTCAGGACCGCCTATCGCCCTCGAACGATCCGCGAAGCCTCGGTGAAGCGCTGAAGGGTTCGCGGCTGGGCGGCCTCTGGAAATATCGGGTCGGCGACTATCGGATCATTGCATCGATCGAGGACGAGACCGTTCGGATCGTCGTCGTGCGGATCGGCCACCGCCGGGCCGTCTACCGTTAGATCGAGACGTTTCACCTCCTGAACAGGCAACCTTCGTGCGGCTGACCGTTGACGCCCTCACTTGCCGCCGCTCGGGGCGAAGGATCTTCTCCGGGCTGTCCTTCGCGATCGGTCCGGGCGAAGCGATCACCGTCACCGGCCGCAACGGGGCGGGCAAGTCGAGCCTGCTCGCGATCCTGTCCGGGCGGCTGCGGCCGGATTCCGGGCGCCTCACCGTCCACGACATGGGCGAAGCGGCGCTTCCCGAATGCTTGCACGCGGTCGGGCATCGCGACGGGTTGAAGAGCAGCCTGACGGCGGCCGAGAACCTCGCCTTCGCCCAAAGCCTACTGGGGACGAAGTGGCTGAGCCCGCGGGCGGCGCTCGACCGGCTCGGCCTCGCCCACGCCCTGGACCTGCCGGTCGCCTACCTGTCCGCCGGGCAGCGGCGCCGGGTGGCGCTGGCCCGCCTCCTCGTCTGCGCGCGCCCGCTCTGGCTTCTCGACGAGCCGACGGCGGCCCTCGACACCGCGTCGCAGGGCGTGCTCGCCGGGCTGATGGCCGAACATCGGGCGGCGGGCGGCCTCGTCATCGCCGCCACCCACCAGGCCCTCGGCCTCGAAGACGCGCGCAACCTCCACATCGCGCAGGCCGCCCCGCGGGCGCCCGAGCCGGCGGCCGACGCGGAGGAGGTTTGGGCGTGATCCGCATCCTCGTCGCCCTCGTCGCCCGCGACCTGACGCTGGCCTCCCGCGTCGGCGGGTCGGGCATGCTGTCGCTGGTCTTCTTCCTGATGATCGTCGCGCTGGTGCCGTTCGCGCTTGGGCCCGACTTGAACCTGCTCTCGCGGATCGGGCCGGCGATCCTCTGGCTCTCGGCGGTGCTGGCGACGCTGATCGGACTCGACCGCCTGTTCCAGGCCGACGAGGAGGATGGCTCCCTCGACCTGATGACCGCGGCCCCGATTCCGCTCGAACTCGTGGTGCTGGCCAAGGTGATCGCGCACTGGCTCACCACCGGGCTGCCGCTGGCGCTGGCCTCGCCGCTGTTCGGGCTGCTGGTGGCCCTGGACGGCACCGCCATGGCCGCGACCGCGCTGACGCTGCTCGTGGGCACGCCGGCGCTCACCTTCGTGGGTGCGGTGGGCGCGGCCCTCACCGCCTCGATCCGCCGGGGCGGCCTGATCCTCGCCGTGCTGGTGCTGCCCCTGATGATCCCGACGCTGATCTTCGGCGTCTCGGCGGCGCAGTCGGCGCTCGGTGGCACCGTGCCCTTCGCGACCCCGCTGATGATCCTGACCGGCCTCAGCCTGATCGCGGCCCTGGTCGGGACCTTCGCCGCGGCGGCGGCCCTGCGCTGGTCGGAATGAGCCCGGGACGCTGAGGCAAGAGATCGGAACGGAGGTGCAATTTCCTTTGCGCCGCACTGCCTTATCAGACGTCCTGCAGGGGCGGCGCGAAGGGTTCGCCCGCCCTGTCAGATTCGATGGGGACGTACCGATGAAGACCCTGATGTCCGCGCTGCTCCTGGCGCTTCTCGCGACCGCACCCGCCGCCGCCGCCGGCGCCTTCGCCGTGGACACCGAAGAGGGCCAGAAGGCCGGCGACGAGGGCTACGGCATCGGCTGGGGCGATTCGCGCGAGGCCGCCGGCGCCGCCGCGATGCGGCAATGCGCCAAGATGGGCAACGACAACTGCAAGGTCGTGGCCCGCTTCGACAGCTGCGGCGCCTACGTCTCCAACCGCACCAGCTACGGCGTCGGCTGGGGCCGCACCGAGGCCGCCGCCAAGGAGATGGCCTTCGACAAGTGCCCGAACTGCAAGCTCGTCCTTTCCGAGTGCGAATGATCCGGGGCGCCTGAACGCCGACGGGCTTCCGGGTCCGCGACGCACGATCCTTCCGCGCTCGACCTTGCGCCGTGGCATCATCGCGCGATATGTACGTGTTCCTGTACAGAGCGGATGGTTGTCATGGCGCAAGTCGGCTTGACCGAGCTTCGGCGGAACTTCGCCGCGTATCTCGACCAGGTTGAGAACGACCGGTCGGAACTGGTCGTCACGCGGCAGAACCACGAGCCTCTCGTGATTCTGCCGCTCGCAGAACTCGATCAGCTGCGCGAGACGCTCCATCTCCTCGGCACGCCGGCCAACGCGAAGCGGCTTCTCGAAGCCGCCGCCCAGATCGAGGCCGGTGGCGGGTCCGAACACGATCTGATCGAGGGGTGAAGCTCCTCTGGGCCGACCACGCCTGGGAAGATTACCTGTTCTGGCAGGCATCCGACCCCGCAACCCTCAAGCGCATCAACGATTTGATCCGCGAGGTCCGGCGGACGCCGTTCACCGGCATCGGCAAACCCGAGCCGCTGCGCGGCAACCTGAGCGGATGGTGGTCTCGGCGGATCACCGGCTCCCACCGCCTCGTCTACCGGGTCGGCGGCCATGGTGAGACGCAGGCCGTCGAGATCCTGCAATGCCGGTGGCGCTACGCCTGAGCTCGGCGGCCTCCAGCTCGGCGTCCCCCTGCGCCAGACGTGCGCATTGCCGCTGCACCGCACCCCGCGCTAAGACATGGCGCATGTCGACGCCCCTCTGGACGCGCCTGTCCAACCCGAGCCACTTCATGCGCTGGTCCGGCACGCTGGTGCCGTGGCTCGCCGCGATCTCGACCGCGATCCTCGCGCTCGGGCTGTACCTGTCGTGGTTCGTCGCCCCGCCCGACTACCAGCAGGGCGAGACCGTGCGGATCATGTTCATCCACGTGCCTGCGGCCTGGCTCGGGGTGTTCTTCTACGGCTCGATGAGCCTGTCGGCGATCGGCACCCTGGTCTGGCGCCATCCGCTCGCCGACGTGGCGCAGCGCGCCGCAGCCCCGATCGGGGCGGCCTTCACCCTGATCTGCCTCGTCACCGGCTCGCTCTGGGGCAAGCCGATGTGGGGCACCTACTGGGTCTGGGACGCGCGGCTCACCTCGATGCTGATCCTGTTCCTGATCTATTGCGGCATCATTGCCCTGTGGCGGACGATGGAGGATCCGAACCGGGCCGCCCGCTCCGTCGCGATCCTGACGCTCGTCGGCGCGATCAACCTGCCGATCATCAAGTTCTCCGTGAACTGGTGGTCGACCCTGCACCAGCCGGCCTCGATCCTGCGCATGGGCGGCTCGACCATCGACCCGTCGATGCTCTACCCGCTGCTGGTGATGATCGGTGCCGCCACCCTCGGCGGCACCGCTCTGCACCTCTACGCGATGCGCACCGAGATCATGCGCCGCCGCGTACGGACGCTGACGATCCGCGAGGCGGAGCGCCTCGACGCCGGCTCGACCGTGACGGCCTCCGAGGCCGGTCGCGCCCTACCCCTCGGCCAGGCGGTCTGATCGCGGACGCGCCGTCCGCAAGGGAGATGCGGCTGATGACCAAGGCGAGCACGACGAAGGCGAGCACCTGCCTGTGGTTCGGCACCGACGCGGAGGCTGCGGTCCGCCTCTACGTCGACCTCGTTCCCGACTCGCGCATCGACCGCATTCAACGCGCACCAGGTGCGTGGCCGGGCGGGGCGGCCGGCGACGCGATCCTCGTCGCCTTCACCCTCGGCGGCCAGAGTTTTCAGGCGCTGAACGGCGGCACGCCGGCCGAGTACGGCATGGCGGCCTCGATCTCGGTCGCCTGCGCCGACCAGGCGGAGGTCGACCGGCTCTGGGCGGGCCTCACCGCCGACGGGGGCAGCGCCATCATGTGCGGCTGGCTTCGCGACCGCTGGGGCGTGCCCTGGCAGATCGTGCCGGAGGTGCTGCCGCGCCTCCTGGCCGACCCCAACCCCGCCGTCTCGGCCCGCGTCTTCGCGGCCATGCAGACCATGGTCAAGCTGGACGTCGCCGCCCTCGAGCGGGCGGCGCAGGCATGAGCGCGCTTCTGCACAAGCTCCTTCGGATTTTATAAACGCATGAGTCTCGACCTCGGCAGCCACGGCGGCTTCATTCTCGCCTCCTACGCCTTCACCGCGCTGGTGATGGCGGGCCTCGTCCTCAACGCGGTCCGCGACCGGCGCACGCAGCGGCGGGCGCTGTCCCAGCTCCAGGCGGAGGATCGCCGGTGAGCGTCGAGACCCCTCCGGAGCCGGTCCGCCGCTCGCTCCTCGTCGTCGTCCCGGTGCTGGCCTTCGCGGTGCTGGCGGCGGTGTTCTTCCTGCGCCTGCGCTCCGGCGCCGACCCAGCCGCCCTCCCCTCGGCGCTGATCGGCAAGCCGGTGCCGAGCTTCACCCTGCCGGCGGTGGCCGGCCTCACCGTCGACGGCAAGCCGGTGCCCGGCCTGTCGAGCGCCGACCTGAAGGGCGGCGTCACGGTGCTCAACGTCTGGGCCTCGTGGTGCGCGCCGTGCCAGGTCGAGCATCCGATGCTGATGCGCCTGGCGCGCGAGCCCGGCATCCGGCTCGTCGGGATCGACTACAAGGACGCCGCCGAGAACGGACGCCGGTTCCTGACGCGCAACGGCGTGCCGTTCCAGGCGGTGGGCCACGACGAGACCGGCCGCGTCGGCATCGATTTCGGTGTCTACGGCGTGCCCGAGACCTTCATCATCGGCCCGGACGGCGTGATCCGCGACAAGCTCGTCGGTATCGTCACCCCGGAAAATCTCGCCGAGGTGATCGCCAAGATCCGCGCGGCCGGCAAGGTAGCCGCGAAATAGGAAGGAAATTCTTCGTTGGCCCTGGCGGGCCGTCCGCCGCACCGGCAGCGGCGCGCGGTCGCGCTTGCCGCCGGCCGACGCCGTCGGGGCTGTCTCTGCGCGAGAACCTGCGCGCCGTTACACGTCGGACTTCTTGCGCTCGTAGCGGGTCAATAGCGGCGTCTGGGCGAGCGCGAACACGACGGTGAGCGGCATGATGCCGAACACCTTGAAGTTCACCCAGAAATCTTCGCTCTGCGTCCGCCACACCGCCTCGTTGAGCACGGCGAGCGCCAGGAAGAACAGCCCCCAGCGGAAGGTCAGCTTCCGCCAGCCCTCGTCGGTGAGCGAGAACACCGAGTCGAGCACCACCGAGAGCAGGGACTTGCCGAAGGCGAGGCCGCCGAGCAGCACCAGGCCGAACAGCGTGTTCACGATGGTGGGCTTCACCATGATGAAGGTCTTGTCCTGCAGGTAGAGCGTCAGCCCGCCGAAGACGACGACCACCACGCCCGACACCATCGGCATGATCGGCAGCCGGCGCACCAGGGCGAAGTGCACGGCGAGCGCCAGCACCGTCGCCACGATGAACACCCCGGTCGCCACGAACAGCTTCTGGTCGGGGGCTACGCCGAAGCGCTCGGCGTAGGCGTTGCCGAGGAAGAAGATCACCAGCGGCCCGAGTTCGAGCGCCAGCTTGGGGAGCGGCGCGAGGTGTCGGCGCGGGGGTACGGATTCGATCTGCATCATGCTGGCCAGGGAGCCGGAACGGGCCCATCGCGTCGATGCGTCTGTATCGATGACGACGGGTGCGGTCCACCGGGGCTGCCGGCACGGGCCGGATGCCGGCCGGCCCAGCGCCATCGTGTCCTCGCCCCCGTCAACGCGCCTCGGCGAAACGGCGGACGGTGGCCGGCACGCCCACTTCGAACGGGGTCGGCACGAAGCCGAAGCGGCGGGCGAACTTGCCGCCGTCGATCACGTAGGCACGATCCCAGGTGAATCCGACATCGGCCACCTCGCGCGCGAAGCGGTAGACCAGCCCGAGCGGCCGCAGCATCGCGAAGGGGACGGCCCACAGCCTGAGCCGCTTGCCGAGCACGCCGGCGCCCATCGTCAGCAGGGCGCGCGGGCTCCGCGTCGGCGCGCACGGAACGTTCCAGGCCTGCCCGAAATCCGCGTCGGGGGCGTCGAGCAGCACCAAAGCCGCCCGCGCGACGTCCGGGACGTAGGCGAAGTCGTGCGCCGTGTCGGCCGGCACGAGCAGTTGCGCTGGCCGGCCCTTCGCCAGCGCACCGAACGCGAAGGCGCCGAGATGGGAGTTGGCGACGCCGGGTCCGTAGAAATCGGAGCAGCGCAGGGCCGCCACCGGCACGCGGGCTCGCGCTCCCTGCCAGATCCGGGTGACCTCGGCCAGGATCGCCGGCTTCTCGCCGCCTGCGGTCAGCGGCATGTCCTCGGTGCGCGGCGCCGTCTGCGGCCCGAGTTGGTAGAGGTTGTCGATGAAGACCAGCCGCGCCCCCGCCTCGGCGCAGCCCTCGACCACGGCGTGCATCGTTCGCGGCCAGGCCGTCCGCCACACCCGCGCGTCGTAGGGGAAGCCGACCGCGAGTACCGCCTGCGCCGACCCGTCGAGCGCGCGCCGCACGTCGGCAGGATTCAGGACGTCGCAGACCTGATGCTCGACGCCGGCCTGGAGGTCCGCCGGGCGTGTGCGGGTTGCGACCCGCACGCGGTCTCCGCGTGCGGCCAGCCGCTCGGCGATCGGCCGCCCGACCGCGCCGTAGCCGAAGATCGTGATCCGCTGCGTCATCGTCCTGTCCCTCATCGCTGAAGGCAGGACGATGCACCTCGGCGGGCACATCGAAAATTGCCGAAGTCCGTGGTCCTGCTATACGCAAACGGATGAACCACAATCCCGATTGGGCGCTCTATCGCACTCTGCTCGCCGTGCTCGACGCTGGCTCGCTGTCGGCAGCCGCGCGTGCGCTCGGGACGACGCAACCGACCGTCGCCCGCCACGTGGATGCGCTGGAGTCGGCGCTGGGCGCCGACCTGTTCGTGCGGTCGCAGCGTGGGCTCGAACCGACCGAGCTTGCGGTGTCGCTGCGCCCGCACGCGCGAACCATGGCGACGACCGCCGCCGCGTTGCTGCGGGCCGCCAGCGGTGCCCAGGGCGACTTCGCCGGGACGGTGCGGATCACGGCGAGCGACGTCGTCGGCGTCGAGCACTTGCCGCCGATCCTGACCCGGCTCAGGCGGGCAAATCCTGCGCTGGCGATCGAGCTGGCGCTCTCGGACGTGGTCGGCGACCTGCTCGCGCGCGAGGCGGACATCGCGATCCGCATGGTCGAGCCGACCCAGGGGGCGTTGCTGGCGCGCCGCCTGCCGCCGGTGGATCTCGGGTTCCACGCCCACCGCGACTACCTGGACAGAGCCGGGACGCCGGCCACCATCGGCGACCTCTCAGCCCATGACGTGATCGGCTACGACACCGAGACCCCGGCGCTTCGGGCCATGGCCGCCCGGTTGCCGCCGCTCGACCGGCGCACGTTCGCTCTGAGGGCCGACAGCAACCTCGCCCAGGTCGCCGCGATCCGGTCAGGGTTCGGCATCGGCATCTGCCAGGTGGCGATCGCCCGGCGCGACCCGGCGCTGGTGCGCGTCCTGCCCGCGATCACCCTGACGCTGCCCCTCTGGATCGTGATGCACGAGGACCTGAAGACGAACGCCCGCTGCCGCGCGGTGTTCGATGCCTTGGTCGAAGGGCTCGACCTTTCGGAGGCAGCACCCGGCGCGACGGCGACCTGCTGACGACCCGCGACTGCACTGCAGGCCGTTCGGTCCGCGTCGGGCGTCAGCCCTTCTCCAGCCCCGCGATCGCCCGCGCGAAGTCGCGCGCCGCGAACGGCTCCAGGTCGTCGACGCCCTCGCCGACGCCGATGAAGTGCACCGGCAGGCCGAACTTGGCGGCCAGTGCGATCAGGATGCCGCCGCGGGCTGTGCCGTCGAGCTTGGTCATCACCAGCCCCGAGACCGGCGCGGCTTTCGAGAACAGCTCGACTTGGGACAGGGCGTTCTGGCCGACGGTGGCGTCGAGAACCAGCAGCGTCGCATGCGGCGCCTCGGGATCGCTCTTGCGCAGCACGCGGATGATCTTTTCCAGCTCCGCCATCAGCCCGGCCTTGTTCTGCAGCCGGCCGGCGGTGTCGATCAGGAGCACGTCGGTGCCCTCGGCCTTCGCACGCTTGAGGGCGTCGAAGGCGAGCCCCGCCGCGTCCGCACCCTGCGCCCCGCTCACCACCGGCGTGCCGGTGCGCTCGCCCCAGACCTTCAGCTGCTCGATCGCGGCGGCGCGGAAGGTGTCGCCCGCCGCCAGCATCACCGAGCGGCCCTCCGCCTTAAGGCTGAGCGACAGCTTGCCCAGCGTCGTGGTCTTGCCGGCGCCGTTCACGCCGATCATCAGGATCACGAACGGCTTCTTGGTGGGATCGACGACCAGGGGCTTGGCCACCGGCTCCAGCGCCCGCTCGACCTCGGTCGCCAGGATCGCCCGGACCTCGTCGGGGGAGATGCCCTTCTCGTAGCGGCCCTTGCCCACGGCCTCCGAGATCCGCGTCGCGGTCTCGACGCCGAAATCGGCCTGGATCAGCGCGTCCTCCAGGTCCTCCAGGGTGTTGGCGTCGAGCTTGCGCTTGGTAAACAGGCCGGTGACCCGGTCGGACAGGGCCGACGAGGTCCGCTTCATCCCCGAGGTCAGCCGGGTCCACCAGCCGCGCTTCTCCGACGCCGGCTCCGATGCCGTCTCGTCGTCGGCGAGGGCGTCGTGAGCGAGCGCGGCCGCGACGTCGACCGGTTGGATATCCGGCGCGCCGGCGCCGGCCTCAGGCCCCGCGTCGGGCGCGGTCACCGGCTCGCGGGCGACCGTCGTGGTGTCGGCAGGCTCGGCGCCGCGGGCCGGGTCGTCGCCGGCGGTACCGGAGGGGGGCGTCTCGGGCTCGCCGGCGATCGGCTGAAGGTCGGCGCCTTCGATCTCGTCGGGCACCGCGTTCCGGTCGGGGTCGACCGGCGACGGCTCGGCCGGCGGCAGCGGCACGTGCGCCACGTCGTCGGCAGCCGTGGCGAAGTCCGGCTGCCCTTCCGCCGGGGAGGCGGGCGAGTCCGGCGGCGGCTCGGGGGCTTCGGTCGCGCCCTTGCGCCCGAACAGGCGGCCGAACCAGCCCGGCTTCTCGTCTTGGCTCATGTCGTCCTTGCTCCCGCGCCCCGGCACCGTTAGCCGGGAGGCATGTCGTCGCCTGCCGCATTCTCGTCTGACATAGGCGCGCGCCTGCTCTACCGCGATGCCCTGGTCCTCGTCATCGACAAGCCCGCGGGTTTGCCGGTGCATCCGGGGCCGAAGGGCGGCGAGACCCTGACCGAACACCTCGACGCCCTGCGCTTCGGCCTGCCGCGGCGTCCGGAGGCCGCGCACCGGCTCGACCGCGACACCTCCGGCTGCCTGGCCCTCGGGCGCCATGCGCAGGCGCTGGCGCGCCTCAACAAGCTGTTCGCCAACGCGCAGGCGCGGAAGACCTACTGGGCGCTGGTCGAGGGCGCGCCCCCGGACGACGAGGGCCAGATCGACCTGCCGCTCGCCCGGCGGTCGAGCGATCCACGCTCGTGGTGGATGAAGGCCGACCCGGCCGGCGACCCGTCGACGACGCGCTGGCGCGTGCTCGGCCGGTCCGCGAGCCAGGCCTGGCTCGAGCTGATCCCGGTCACCGGCCGCACCCATCAGCTCCGGGTGCACTGCGCCGCATCGGGGTTCCCGATCGTCGGGGATTCAATCTACGGCACCGCGGCCCGCCACGGCGGCCCCGGCCTGCAACTGCATGCGCGCGGCCTCGCCCTGCCGCTCTACCCGAAGAAGCCGCCCGTGGTCGCCGAGGCGCCGGCACCCGAGCACATGCGGGACGGGCTGTCGGCCTGCGGCTGGGCCGGGTGACCCTCGGACCGGGGCGGCCACGCGCCGGTTCGCTTGCGATCAGGCGGCCAGCAGCGCGCGGCCGTCGTGCCCGGCGATCGTCACGTCGAGGATCGTGCCGGGCTCGGCGGCGATCCGCACCGGCGTGAACCCTTCGGTGCGGCCGACGCCGCCGCGCTCCGCCAGCACCCGGTGCGACCGGCCGACCTCGCCGTCGAGGTGGCGGAGAAGGGCCGCCTCGCCCGCCGCACGTAGGCGCGCGGCGCGGACGCGGACGACTTCGGGCGCAACCGGCGGCATCCGCGCGGCCGGCGTCCCCGGGCGGGGCGAGTACGGGAAGACGTGGAGATGCGTCAGCCCGCATTCCGCGACGAGGTCGAGGGAGCGGGCGAACTGGTCCTCGGTCTCGGTCGGGAAGCCGGCGATGAGGTCGGCGCCGAACACCGCGTCCGGCCGCAGGCGCCGCACCGCGTCGCAGAAGCGGATCGCGTCGGCGCGCCCATGCCGGCGCTTCATCCGCTTGAGCACGAGGTCGTCGCCGGCCTGGAGCGACAGGTGCAGGTGCGGCATCAGCCGGGGCTCGTCGCCGATCGCCCGCATCAGGGCGTCGTCGGCCTCGATCGAATCGATCGAGGACAGGCGCAGGCGCGCCAGCTCCGGCACCGCGGCGAGGATCGCCAGGACCAGCGTGCCGAGGCTCTCGCCAGCGCCCGAGAAGTCGCGGCCGTAGGCGGTGAGGTCGACGCCGGTCAGCACGACCTCGCGCCCACCGTGGGCGACGATGCGCCGGACCTGCGCGATCGCCGCGTCGGGCGCCACCGAGCGCGAATGCCCGCGCCCGAACGGGATGACGCAGAAGGTGCAGCGGTGGTCGCAGCCGTTCTGCACAGGCACGAAGGCGCGGGTGTGCCCGGCCACGCCCGCGATCCGCGTCGGCTCGGCGTGCCGGGCGGCGAACACGTCGCCGACCGCGTCGCGCGCACCGTTCGCGTCCGGCCGCCAGGCCGCGGGCGAGAGCTTGTCGCCGTTGCCGACCAGCCGGGCGACCTCGGGCATCGCGGCGTAGGCGGCGGTCTCGATCTGCGCGCCGCAGCCGGTGACGACGATCTCGGCGTCGGGCCGCTCGCGGTGCAGGCGGCGGATCGCCTTGCGCGCCTGCCGCCCGGCTTCCGTGGTGACGGCGCAAGTGTTGACCACGACGCGGTCGCGCCCGCGCGCGGTCGGCTCCGCGAGGCCGCGCATCACCTCGGCCTCGACCGTGTTCAGCCGGCAGCCGAAGGTCAGCGTCTCGACCGCCATCAGGCGGCGTCCTGGGCGAACAGGGCGGGCGCGAACCGGCCTTCGGCGACGAGGAAGACCGGGCCGGTCATCAGCACGTGGTCGTCGGCGCGCCACTCCACGAACAGGTCGCCGCCGGGCAGGCTCACGGTGGCCTGCCGGCCGACCATCCTGAGGCGCGAGGCGGCGACGACGGCGGCGCAGGCGGCGGTGCCGCAGGCCAGCGTCAAGCCGGCGCCGCGCTCCCAGACCCGGAGCTTGATCGCCTCCCGCCCCCGGACCTGCGCCACCGAGATGTTGGCGCGCTCGGGGAAGATCGGGTGGTTCTCCAGCATCGGGCCGATCTGCCCGAGGTCGAACGTGTCGGGATCGCGATCGGTGAAGAAGACCGCGTGTGGGTTGCCCATGTTCACCGCGCCCGGCGAATGCAGGATGGGGTCGTCGATCGGCCCGATCTGCAGCTCGATCCGCCGCGTGTCCGGGAACGGATCGCGCAGCGGGATCTCGTTCCAGGCGAGGCGCGGGCGGCCCATGTCGACGGTGAAGGAGCGTTCGGCGACGCGCTTGACCTCGACGCGGCCGGCGACCGTCTCCAGCACCAGCCGCCCGGTCTCGACGGGCCGCGCCATGGCCGGGTCGTCGAGCATCGCGTAGGCGACGCAGCGGGTGCCGTTGCCGCAGGCGCCCGATTCCGAGCCGTCGGTGTTGTAGATCCGCATGAACGCGTCGGCGCCGCGGCTCGCGGAATCGTGCAGCACCATCAGCTGGTCGAAGCTCGAGGCCGGATCGGCGGCGATGGCGCGTGCCTCCTCGGGGGCGACGCGGATGTCGGTGCCGCGCAGGTCCAGCACCACGATCGCGTTGCCGGCGCCGTGCATCTTCAGGAAGCGTCTGTGGGCGAGTGCGCTCATGCGGCCATGGTGGTTCGAACCGCGTCGTCGCGGGGGTGGGGGCCGGGCGTCGTCCGAGAGCCCGTCGGAGCACCGTATATGGCAAGGCCGGCCTCCGGCGCGAGGGGCGTGGCAGATCCGCCGCGTCCGCGCGCCGTGCGATCGGAACGCGCGTCCATGGCCTCGCGAAGGACGGTGTTCGTCACTACCTTCGGGCGAGACGGGACCGTGCCGATTCGGTTCGCGGCGGCCTCGGCCGTAGCCTCGACGCCCTTGTCTCCTTTTCCTTTGCCTCCACTGCCCTCGCCTCCACTGCCTTCCCCGGAGCGCCGCCTTGACCCGCCCTCGCCTCACGCTCGTCGCCGGCCTCCTCGCCGCCTCCGCCGCCGCCTGCGGGAGCCTGCCCGCCCTGGCGCAGCAGCCCCCGCCGCCGGCCTCGACGGCGCCCTCCCCCGCGGTCACTGATCC
>NZ_VRUW01000210.1:0-1332 GCF_008039475.1 Methylobacterium sp. WL12
CAGGCTGCTGCAGAAGTCGCTGGCAGGCTTGTGGCGGAGATGATTCACTCTGTTAGAGGCAGGGGTGGGATCAGGCGATGCGCGGGCGCGGAGATCGGTCGGAGAACCTGTTCAGCTACGTCCGCCTGGAGGAACGCGTACCGGCCGATCATCCTCTGCGTCCGATCCGGGCGCTGGCGGACGAGGTTCTGGCCGGGCTGAGCGACCGCTTCGAGGGCCTGTACTCAGGACTGGGCCGCCCCTCGATCCCGCCTGAGATGCTGCTGCGTGCCACGCTGCTGCAAGCCTTCTTCTCGGTGCGCTCTGAGCGGATGCTGATGGAGCAGATCGATTACAATCTGCTGTTTCGCTGGTTCGTGGGGTTGGAGATCGATGCCGCGATCTGGCACCCGACGGTGTTCACGCACAACCGTGATCGGCTGCTGGAAGCGGACGTCGCCCGCGCCTTCCTGTCGGGGCTGCTGGCGCTCAAGCCGGTCAAGCGGCTGTTGTCGAGCGACCACTTCTCGGTCGACGGCACGATGATCGAGGCATGGGCCTCGATGAAGAGCTTCCGCCCCAAGGACGGTTCGGGCGAACCGCCAGGACCGGGCCGCAACGGCGAGCGCGACTTCCGCCGCGAGAAGCGCTCGAACGAGACCCACGCCTCGACCACCGACCCGGACGCCCGGCTCTACCGCAAGGCGGACGGTCAGGAGAGCCGGCTGTGCTACCTCGGGCATGCGCTGATGGAGAACCGCAACGGCCTGGTGGTGGACGCGGCTCTCACCCACGCCACCGGCACGGCCGAGCGCGAGGCCGCCCTGGCCATGCTCGATCGCCTGCCCCGTCGGCACCGGATCACGCTGGGCGCGGACAAGCTCTTCGATGTGGAAGCCTTCGTCGGCGATCTGCGGGCGCGGCAGGTGACGCCGCACATCGCGATCAACGGGGCAGTGTCCAAGACCGGCAAGGTGCGCAAGACCGCCCTCGACGGCCGCACCACCCGGCACGCCGGCTACGCGATCAGCCTGCGGTCTCGCAAGCGGATCGAGGAGGTCTTCGGCTGGATCAAGGCCCAGGCCGGGTTCGCCAAGGTGAAGGTCCGATCCCTGCCCAAGGTCGAGGCGGTCTTCACTTTCGCAGCCATCGCCTACAACCTCGTGCGCTTACCGAGGCTTCTGGCCGGAGCAGGCGCATGAGGGGCGACCCGAGCCGGGCGCAGACGCGGCCCGTAACCCGGGCTCCCATCGAAGAGGCAGAATCCAGCCTCTCGGACGTCGGCCAATCCGTGGCAAACACCGATAACGATCCAAACCGAGCGTAACACCAGACTTCTGCAGCAGCCTGCTA
>NZ_VRUW01000211.1:0-1313 GCF_008039475.1 Methylobacterium sp. WL12
GGTCGTGTCCCAGGCGGTGGTGTAGCTGAGGGGTGGTCATCGGCGGTTGCCGGGTAGGGTCGGGTTGCGACGACCAACCCCGAACCCGAGAGACCCCCGATGACCGACGAGAT
Source organism: Methylobacterium sp. WL12 (assembly GCF_008039475.1). Lineage (NCBI taxonomy): Bacteria > Pseudomonadati > Pseudomonadota > Alphaproteobacteria > Hyphomicrobiales > Methylobacteriaceae > Methylobacterium > Methylobacterium sp. WL12. Next base: position 114 of record NZ_VRUW01000211.1, read on the forward strand.
CATGGCCCTGCGCGGGCTGATGGAGAAGAGTGCCGACGCCGATCTGCTGCGTGAGATGATCGGTTTTGCAGCCGAGCGACTGATGGAGCTGGAGGTGGGCGGCCTGACCGGCGCGGCCCACGGCGCGAAGAGCGCCGAGCGGCTGGTCCAGCGCAACGGCTACCGTGACCGGGACTGGCAGACGCGCGCCGGCACAGTCGAACTGCGCATCCCGAAGCTGCGCAAGGGCTCGTACTTCCCCGGCTTCCTGGAGCCGCGTCGCATGGCGGAGAAGGCGCTGACGGCGGTGATCCAGGAGGCCTACATCCAGGGCATCTCGACCCGCTCGGTGGATGATCTGGTCCAGGCCATGGGCGGCACGGGCGTGTCGAAAAGCCAGGTCTCGCGCCTGTGCCAGGAGATCGACGAACGGGTCGGCGCGTTCCTCGACCGACCCATCGAAGGCGAGTGGCCGTATCTCTGGATCGACGCCACCTACGTGAAGGTTAGGAGCGAGGGCCGGATTGTCTCAGTCGCCGTCATCGTGGCGGTCGGCGTCAACAGCGACGGCCGAAGGGAGGTGTTGGGCATGGACGTCGGACCCTCCGAGGCCGAGACGTTCTGGACCGCCTTCCTGCGCAAGCTCGCCCGGCGCGGTTTGCGAGGGGTCAAGCTGGTGATCTCGGATGCGCACGAGGGCATCAAGGCCTCGGTGGTCAAGGTGATGAACGCCACCTGGCAGCGTTGCCGGGTGCACTTCATGAGGAACGTACTCGCCCATGCCGGCCGCAGCGGGCGGCGCGTCGTGTCGGCATTCATCGCCACCGCCTTCGCCCAGGATGATGCCGAGGCGGCCCGTCAGCAATGGCGGCGGGTGGCCGACCAGCTCCGCCCCAAGGTGCCCAAGCTCGCCGCCCTGATGGACGCTGCCGAGCCCGACGTGCTGGCCTATATGGGCTTCCCAGCCGCCCACCGGGTCAAGCTGCACTCGACCAATCCGTTGGAGCGCCTGAACGGCGAGATCAAGCGCCGGACCGAGGTGGTCGGCATCTTCCCCAACGAGGCTGCCATCACCCGCCTCGTCGGCGCGATCCTGCTCGAACAGAATGACGAATGGGCCGTCCAGCGGTCGCGCTACATGACCCTGGAAAGCATCGCCCCGATCGGCGATGATCCCCTCGTCAGCCTGCCCACCCTCGCAGCCTGATCGTCCCGGCCCAA
>NZ_VRUW01000212.1:0-1193 GCF_008039475.1 Methylobacterium sp. WL12
TACGCGTTGATGGCGGCGACGACGCCGGCGCCGACGGTGCGTCCGCCTTCGCGGATGGCGAAGCGCAGCTTCTCCTCCATGGCCACCGGCACGATCAGCGTGACGTCCATGGTCACGTTGTCGCCCGGCATCACCATCTCGGTGCCTTCCGGCAGCACGCAGACGCCGGTGACGTCGGTGGTGCGGAAGTAGAACTGCGGCCGGTAGTTGGTGAAGAACGGCGTGTGGCGGCCGCCCTCCTCCTTGGTCAGGATGTAGGCCTCGGCCTTGAACTTGGTGTGGGGCTTCACCGAACCCGGCTTGCACACGACCTGGCCGCGCTCGACGTCCTCGCGCTTGGTGCCGCGCAGCAGCACGCCGACGTTGTCGCCCGCCTGGCCCTGGTCGAGCAGCTTGCGGAACATCTCGACGCCCGTGACCGTCGTGGTCTGGGTGTCGCGGATGCCCACGATCTCCACCGTCTCGCCGACCTTGACGATGCCGCGCTCGACGCGACCCGTCACCACCGTGCCGCGGCCCGAGATCGAGAACACGTCCTCGATCGGCATCAGGAACGGCATGTCGATCGGACGCTCCGGCTGCGGGATGTAGTCGTCGACCGTCTTCATCAGCGCCAGCACCGCGTCGTGCCCGACCGCCTTGTCGCCGTTGTCGAGCGCGACCTTGGCCGAGCCCTTGGTGATCGGGATGTCGTCGCCGGGGAAGTCGTACTTCGACAGCAGCTCGCGCACCTCCATCTCGACGAGCTCGAGCAGCTCGGCGTCGTCGACGAGGTCGACCTTGTTCAGGAACACCACCAGTGCCGGCACGCCGACCTGGCGGGCGAGCAGGATGTGCTCGCGGGTCTGCGGCATCGGGCCGTCGGCCGCCGACACCACCAGGATCGCGCCGTCCATCTGCGCGGCGCCCGTGATCATGTTCTTCACGTAGTCGGCGTGCCCGGGGCAGTCGACGTGCGCGTAGTGCCGGTTGGCCGTCTCGTACTCGACGTGCGCCGTCGAGATCGTGATCCCGCGCGCCTTCTCCTCGGGTGCCTTGTCGATCTGGTCGTAGGCCGTGAACGTCGCCCCGCCGGACTCCGCCAGGACCTTCGTGATCGCCGCCGTCAGCGACGTCTTGCCGTGGTCGACGTGACCGATCGTGCCGATGTTGCAGTGCGGCTTCGTGCGGGCAAACTTCTCTTTGGCCATGGT
>NZ_VRUW01000213.1:0-1143 GCF_008039475.1 Methylobacterium sp. WL12
AAAGATGCCGAGCAACGCGACTGAAGGAGCCCCGATGAAGATTATTTTTGCTTTGATAGCGCTCGCTGCTTTGACATTACAAGCGCAAGCCATTGAGGGCCGCTACAAGGTTGAAGGCCAGAACCCAGGGCAGCCCCAAGTCTATAAAGGGGAAGCGATGATTAAAAAGACCGGCGACACTTACAGCGTCGTTTGGCAGATTGGATCTGGCCGCCAAATTGGCACCGGTATCCTGAACGGAACAGTTTTATCCGTTGTATTTCAGGCGGCTGGCGGGCCAGGGTCCGGCGGAGTGGCAAGCTTTCAGGTCGTTGACAACAAGATCACTGCCGGTCGGTGGGCGGTAACAGGTGGCCAAACTGTTGGGTCGGAAAAATGGTCCTTGGAAAGCGGGATTTGAGACTCGTGGTATCAACTCGTCAGTCGCCCTCTTCGCCAGCCGGAAGCCCAAGGCCACAGAGGCGCCCGTGGAAGCCCCCGAGGTGGCTCCGAAGGCACGCGGGCGGAAGAAGATCGCCGAGCCGGCCTGACGCCGCTCAGCGCCCCGTTCCGGCACACCGCGGCCGCAGTCGCGGTGAACCAAGCCCCTTCTAATCGCGCTATGAGAGGCTGCCTATCAGCCTCTTTCGCCCGAACTACAAATGAGGCGAAGACAATATGAGTCGCCTCAAGTGTCGGGCAAAGATTTAATTTTGAACTCGCGCGATTTAAGAGATGTATCCATAATCGAGGTGGATGCCGGATTGAATGGTGGGATCCACCCTATTATGATTTTCTAAGCTTTCCGAAAAACCAATCAACGCTGTGGCACGATCGATTGTGTGACTGGACAATGCATTGATCCAGTTGGCATTTCCCGCTGCATCCGGTGCTCGATCGAGAACGTTTTTGTAAAGAGCATTGACAAATACTTGATCAGAAGCATTTGCACCATATCGAGTTGTAAACTCTAGCGAGCCAGTAAACGTTCCTGCATCATCGTGGAGGCTGACCCCATGATTTACAGCGTTTGTATGCGCGGATAGGCCGCTGACATCAGGAGCTCTACCAAAAGCCGCCTGATATAATCTATAGACTTGTGCTGCATTGCTGTCGGTACCAAAAGCGACTAGCTGCCCATCAATCTTAATAATACTATCGTTA
>NZ_VRUW01000214.1:0-1102 GCF_008039475.1 Methylobacterium sp. WL12
GCTGCATGCCAGGGGGACCGGAGCCCCGCCGGCCACCCCGTGGAAGTGGCTTGATCACCGGCAGGGCTCCGGTCCCCCTGGCATGCAGCACGGCCCCGACGATCTGGCAGCCGTCGCCCGGGTGATACACGTAAGCACGGCAGCCATCGGCCTGGAGGATCTCCTGAACAATCGCTTCGTCATCGGGACGGGCGCATAAGGCGTTCAGCAAACACGCCAGCCCAAGCGAGGCGATGTTCGAGAAGTAGAATTCGCGCTGGTACCCAGTCCAAACCTGACGCTGTGCACCGACACTGGTTCGCGCGAACGGATTGTGGGGCGCAAACACCGTGCTCTCATCCAGGACGAAAGCGGCGATCGCATCGCGGTCAGCGATATGCAGCGCGGTCCGGATCGATGCGCCGAGCTGGTGCCGGGGGATAGGCACCTAAACCCTCGCTACGGGCGACGTAAAATGGACCATTTTTCGAGAGGCAAGCTGACCCGACAGCACGTTCTTCACAATGGAACAGAGCATGAACTTATCTGCTCCGCTTGCCCTGTTGCAACGGAGTTGCAGCCAGAATTCATACCTCGCCGCCGACCTCGACGGAATCAGGTTGCGACAACGATTAAGCGCTTCAACGATGCGTGAAAATCGGAGTTGGTAGTGTCTCCACCGCAGTCAGCGCGGCGGTGGCGCAAGCCGGATAACTTGACCCGAACGCCGGATCTCACTACCGTATGTCTGTACTACAGACTTAAGAGGCTGTGATGAGCGATGCTCCTGCCAGACGTGTGCGAAACGCACCAGCACCACCACCCCAACAAGTCCGGTCAAAGCGACATTTAACAGGTCGTGTCGCCAAGGAAAGCGCTGGAGGAAACGTCCTAGAAAAAGCTGAATTTAGCGCGGAAATTATCAATGGCGCACAGACACAGCTAGAAACCGAGCAAATTATGGATAGATTTCCACATGACATTAAAAGCACTTCTCAAATAGAAGATAAAATCACATTTCTGCGGATTAGTTCGAGAACCGAACACGTTCGTTCATTAGCTTTAGCATACGCCTTCACTGTCGAGGCAAATTTAAATCATATCTACAAATGCTATATTGACA
>NZ_VRUW01000215.1:0-1063 GCF_008039475.1 Methylobacterium sp. WL12
TCTCCAAGCGGACTTCATCAGGGCGCGCAGCGATCCCGCTGCAGATCAGACGCCGTATACATGGCCGCAACCGACCAGTTCACCCGAACCGATCCGACATCCTTGACCCGCAGGAGCCATCCATACATGACCCGCAGGAGCCATCCATACACGGGTTGAAGTCCGGGCTATAGGCCGGGAGGTAGAGCGAGCGTGCGCCGGCCGCCTCGATGGCTGCCCTCACCCCGGTGACCTTGTGTGGCCTTCCCCCTGGAAAGTGGCTCTTCGCCAAGTTTGGTGGATTGGGTCGGCTTGGGGTGCTGGGAGGTAGCTCCTGGCTGAACCGGGCAGGGATTCTCAGATCAGGGCATGACCCTTCTCTGTTACATCCCCGGTTGTCGCGTTCTCCACGTGACGCGTGCGGAGAGCACGGCCCTTCGCATTACCGCTCAAGCGAAGCGCGATCATGCCCGTTGCCCAGGTTGTCGTACGGTCAGCCGGTCAGTGCATAGTCGCTATCACCGGCGTCCCGCCGACCTACCGACGAGCGGTCAGGCGGTGCGTCTGACCCTGACGATCCGGCGCTTCTACTGCCACGATCCTGCTTGCGCGCGTCGGACCTTCGCCGAACGTCTGCCCCGCCTTCTCGACCGCTACGCTCAGAGGACCCGCCGGCTGGCCGATGCCCAGGTTCGGACCGCGCTGGCGCTCGGTGCCACGCCCGCCGCAAGGCTGCTGCCGCACCTGGCCAAGGCTGCTGCCGCACCTGGCGATGCCGACCCGTGCCACGACACTGCTGCGTGACATCCGCAAATGGCCGCTGCCGACCCGATCCAAACCGATCATCGTCGGTGTCGACGATGGGGCCCTGCGCAAGGGCCGAACCTACGGCACCATCCTGGTCGACCTCGAACGCCGCCGTCCCATCGACCTGCTGCCGGATCGTTCGGCCGCGACGCCGGCGGCTCGGCTCCGGCGAGACCCGCAGATCCAGGTCGTGGCACGGGATCGCTCGACCGAATATGCGCGTGGGACCACCATGGGTGCGCCCGATGCCGTTCAGGTCGCAGACCGATGGCATCTC
>NZ_VRUW01000216.1:0-1041 GCF_008039475.1 Methylobacterium sp. WL12
GCCCGACGTCGTGCTGCGGCGGCCCGACGTCGTGCTGCGGCGTGCTGACAGGGAAAGGATCAATCCCAAATCGGCCTGTGCGGTCGACAAAGCGCCCTGCGTCCACACCAGAATGATCATCGTGCGGGCTTCTAACTTTCTAGCTCACCGGCGACCCTGATGGCTCCTCTCACCGGAGCCCAACCCATGGCCGACGCGACCGACGACGACCTCCCCGAGATCCTGATCCGCCGGAAGCGCAAGCACGCGAGAGCCCAGGCGAACAGCACCGCCCGGCGCAAGGCCAGGAACGCACCCCGCCGGGACGACCTGGCGCGTGCCGCCTACTACGTGCTCCTCCTGACCATGGAGGAGGCCGAGAAGCAGGGCGAGATCGAGCGCGCCAATCGTATGCGCCACCGCATGCTCCTCATGATGGAGGATGCCCTGTTCGACCGGGCAGCCTCCGCCATGGCCTTTGATGGACATGCCGACACCGTGATCCAAGACGTCAAAGCCTGGGTCGGCGCGCGCAGGTTCGCAAAGCGCAGAGAGGCTGAGGCTGCTCGGTCAGCCGCTGATACGAAGTAACGGGGGAGTACGCGGGGTGGATCTCAGCCGCTGACGAAGGCGGCTCAGGTCGGCGGTTCGCGGTCAGGCGGCCTGAGCGAGCCCCGTAAGCGGGGTCCAATTCCACGGCAGCAGGTCGCGGAGGCGTCGAGCCGGATGCTCGGCGATGCGGGTGAGGACGTCCCGCAGGTAGGCCTCGGTATCGAGGCGGTTCAGCTTGGCCGTCTCGATCAGGGTGTAGAAGGCGGCCGCCCGCTCGGCGCCCCGATCCGAGCCGGCGAACAGGTAGTTCTTGCGCCCGACGGCGACGCCACGAAGCGCCCGCTCGGCCGGGTTGTTGTCGAGCCCGATCCGGCCGTCGTCGAACACCCGGGTCAGCGCGCGCCAGCGGGTCAGCATATAGCGGAACGCCTTGGCCAGATCCGAGGGGCCGGAGAGCTGCGGCAGGATCGTCTCGGCCCAGGTTCTCAAGGCATCGGCCAGCGGGCGGGA
>NZ_VRUW01000217.1:0-1023 GCF_008039475.1 Methylobacterium sp. WL12
GCCCTGGCCGAGCGGGCGCTCAACGCCGAGATGGACCATCATCTGGCGGGCGAGGACGCCGGCAACAGCCGTAACGGCTACGGCCGCAAGACGGTCACGACCGAGACGGGCCGGATCGAACTGGCGATCCCCCGCGACCGGCAGGCGACGTTCGATCCGCAGCTGATCGCCCGCTATCAGCGCCGCTTTCCGGGCTTCGACGACAAGATCGTGTCGCTGTACGCCCGCGGCATGAGCACCCGAGAGATCGTCGGGCACCTGCGTGAGCTCTACGGGATCGAGGTCTCACCCGACCTGATCAGCACGGTGACCGACGCGGTGCTGGAGGAGGTCGCCGCCTGGCAGGCCCGGCCGTTGGAGCCGGTCTACCCGCTCGTGTTCTTCGACGCCTTGCGGATCAAGGTGCGCGACGAGGGCCTCGTCCGGAACAAGGCCGTGCACATCGCGCTCGGCGTGCGCGCCGACGGATCCAAGGAGATCCTCGGCCTGTGGCTGGAGCAGAACGAGGGCGCCAAATTCTGGCTGCGGGTCATGAACGAGCTCAGGAACCGCGGCGTCGAAGATGTGCTCCTTGCCGTGGTCGATGGGCTGAAGGGCTTCCCCGACGCGATCCCGGGCGGTCTTCCCCGACGCGATGGTCCAGACCTGCATCGTCCACCTGCTGCGCCACAGCCTCGACTTCGTCTCCTACAAGGATCGCAAAGCGGTGGCGGTCGCGCTCAAGGACATCTATCGCGCGCTCGACGCCACAGCCGGCGAGACGGCCTTGGTTGCCTTCGAGGCGAGCGAGTGGGGCCGGAAGTACCTGGCCATCGGCCAGAGTTGGCGGCGGGCCTGGAGTGAGGTCGTGCCGTTCTACGCGGTCCCTGGCGACGTCGGCCGGATCCTCTACACGACGAACGCCATCGAGGCCTTGAACGCCACGCTACGCCGGGCCGTGCGCGCCCGGGGCCACTTCCCGACCGACGAGGCCGCGCTGAAGCTGCTCTACCTGGTCTTGAACCGCTCCGAGAAGGCGTGGAA